>JALZBG010000236.1 GCA_030947645.1 Vulcanimicrobiota bacterium
ACACGGCCGCACGCAAGCGGCGTACCTGCATCCGCTGCTCCAGCCCATCCTTGCGGAAACGTACGGAATCGCCGTATATCAGGAACAAGTAATGCAGATAGCGCGCGATGTGGCCGGGTTTTCACTGGCGCAAGCCGACGAGCTGCGCAAGGTCATGGGCAAGAAACAAGTGGAGAAAGTTCCGGTGTATCGGAAAAAATTCATTGAGGGCGCACAGCGTAATGGGATCGACGAAAAACTTGCGGACGACATCTTCCGCTTCGTGGAACCTTTCGCCGGCTATGGTTTTCCTAAAGGGCATGCGGCGGCGTATGGCTGGATCGCGTATCAAACGGCTTTTCTCAAAGCGAATTTTCCGCTGGAATACTTTGCGGCTTTGATGACCTCGGTGAAAAACAACACCGACAAACTCGTCGAATACATCGATGAGGCCAAGAAGATGGGACTGCGGGTATTGCCACCTGATGTCAACCACTCGCTGGTTGATTTTGCAGTGGTGAAAAAAGAGATCCGCTTCGGGCTCTCCGCAGTCAAGGGTGTAGGCGAGGGGGCGGTGCGATCGATCCTGCAAGGGCGCGCCTCAGACGGCCCCTTCGTCGATCTTTTTGATTTTGCCAAACGCGTCGATGTGCGAGCGGTTAACCGGCGCGTTTTCGAAGCGTTGATAAAGTGCGGTGCACTTGACGGCCTGCCCGGCAACCGGGCGGCACAGTTGGATGCCCTTGATGTCGCGCTGGAGTTAAGTGCCCAGGCCTCGCGCGATTCTCTCTTTGGGCAGGCGTCGTTGTTCGGCGACAGCCATGCAGGCGAAAGCGGATTACTGCCACGGCTCCGTCCGGTTTCTGCGCCGAGCACACTTCAGGCTCTTACTTGGGAGAAAGAAACGTTGGGCGTTTTTATTTCGGGCCATCCTCTGGCAGACGTTGCCGAAGCGTTGGTCCGAAGCGGAGCCTTTCCCATCAAGCAGCTCAAAGATCGCGCCGACGACGAATTAGTGACGGTTGCCGGAATGTTGACGAGCGTTCGGCGCACCATAACCAAAACGCAGCAACAGATGCTTATCGCCACGATAGAAGATATGACGGGAAGCATCGAGGTGATCGTTTTTGCCAAGTCGTATCCCGAGCTCCAAGCGCTGTTCATTGCGGATCGCATTGTCACGATAAAAGGGCGGCTGCGCATTCGCGAACGTCGGGGCACGGTACCGGGCAGCGAGGCACCTTTGGAGCACTCAGTTCACGTTAACGAAGTTCAACCGTTCGTCCGGCCGATAGCCGAACGTGATGCTTTGGGCTGGCATGTGAGCGCAACGAGCCGCGAGCAGATCGACCGGCTTGCGCATCTATTGGACGAATGGCCCGGCACCGTGCCGATTGCCTTACACATCGGAAACTCTTCCCAACGGATGCCGCGCGACATCGCCGGAAGCATGTTTATCCGTTCGGAATTGCAGAAGATATTTGGAAGCGACAACGTCCGCGAAGGTTCGCCCTGAGCGCAGTCCGGCTGCTGGCATTGGATCTCGACGGGACGCTTGTCGGAAAAGACTTGAAGATCCGTCCGCTGGTCAAGACGGCGCTGCAGAAAGCCCGCGAACAAAATGTTGCGGGCTGCATTGTAACCGGAAGGCTGTATCGTGCCACGCGTCGGTTTGCTGATGAACTTCGCTTTTTGGCGCCGGTGATTTGCTATCAGGGTGCCGGAATTTATGATGCCACGACGGGCGCGATTCTGCGCGAGATGTCCCTCTCTAGCCACATGACAATGCGCGTGACGCGCGCGGCCAAAAAAGACGGAATGCACGTTCAACTGTACGCCGGCGATAATTACTTTGTAGAGGAGGTTAATGAGTATTCCCGGCTTTACGCTCACGTTGCGGGTGTGCAGCCGGTTGTCGTGGAGTCGCTGGAGGAAACATTTGCGGGGCGAGACTCGCTGAAGATCGTGCTTATCGCGCATGCTAACGGAGCAGCGGAGTATCTGTCGCGAGTTCGCAGTCTTTGTGGCGCAGAGGCCTACGTTACGCGCAGTCTCCCGGAATTCATCGAAATTCTTCACCCGGCGGTCAATAAAGGAGAAGCACTGGGATTTGTCTGCTCGCATCTGGGAATTTCGCTGCAAGACGTTCTGGCGATCGGCGATTCATGGAATGATGCGCCACTGCTTGATGCTGCGGGTTTCGCGGTCGCCATGGGGTCCGCGCCACCGGAGATCCAGTCGAATGCCGATGCGGTTGTTTCCGACGTTGAGCACGACGGCGTTGCCGAAGCCATCAATAATTACGTATTGCGATGAGCCTTCGTGTCAAGAAGTCCGTGCTGGAGCGACTGCGTCCCTTTTGGATTTTCATTACGCTTGGTGTACTTGCAGCAGCCACCGCCGTATACTACGGGGTTACCTGGCCGGGATTCCACACGAGATCAATCACCGTTTCGGGAGCCCAAATCGTTTCTCAGCAAGACGTATTGAGAAAAGCCGCCGTGCGTGATGATGAAAATTTGTGGTTCCAGAATATGCATGCCGCGGCACTGCGAATAGAGTCGATTCCCTACGTGAAGACTGCGTCGTTGCATCGAAGTCTGCCGGCGGACCTCCAAATCATCGTCACCGAGCGTGCAC
>JALZBG010000103.1 GCA_030947645.1 Vulcanimicrobiota bacterium
ACAGACGGCAAAGGCACTGTCCGCACTATTGGATTGTTCCACGCAAGAACTGGCCCGCATTACCGACCACAACGCGCGTGAGCTTTTCAACCTTTGACAGCGAGTGCGCTTCAGTTACAGCGGGCACGCTAATGGCAAAAGGAACGAACCCCCAAATTTTGAAAGCCTCTGCCCTTCGTCATGGCGAGTCACCATCTGAATGAATCTGTTGACAAGGCGAGCTATGTTCGCGATATGTTCGCGAGCATCGCTCCGCGTTACGATCTCGCGAACCGAGTGCTCACAGCCGGAATCGACGAACGATGGCGCCGGCGAGCCATCGCCGAGCTGCGACCACCCCATCACGGAAAAATCCTCGATCTCTGCTGCGGTACCGGCGATTTGCTCTTTCACATGCTGCGTTTTGATGCAACGCTGGAGGTTACGGGATTGGACTTTTGCGAACCGATGCTTGTGCGCGCACGCGAAAGAGCGCGCGCGCAGGCAGGGGGCAACGGTGCACGCTTCGTCGCAGGCGACGTCATGCAATTGCGGTTCGAGGACGCTAGCTTCGATGGGGCTACGATGGGATTCTCGCTGCGCAATGTTGTCGATCTCGACATGACGTTGAGAGAAGTGCGCCGCGTACTCCGTCCAGGAGCCCGCTTCGTGAATCTTGACGTTTCGAAAGCTCCCAATCCGGTCTTCAAAAAGGCCTTCGACGTCTACTTTTACGGACTGGTTCCCCTCATCGGCGGTTGGATAGGCGGCTCCAAGGCCGCGTATCGCTACCTGCCACAATCGTTAACCCACTATCCAGGCGCGCGAGAGTTGCGCGAGCGTTTTACTTTGGCGGGGTTCCTCGAGAGCAAATTCCTCCGGCTTATGGGCGGAGCGATAGCCATTCATGTAGGAACCGCGCCTTGATTGCTAAGAGTTCCGGGCCGGATCTCCTGGAACTGGTTGAAAATTTCTTTCGAACGTCGTTTTCCACGGATAACCCGCTCATCACCCAGGCCGTTGAACGAATGCTGGCAGCCGGCGGAAAGCGGTTGCGCCCGCGGCTTACACTGCTTGCAGCGGAGGCCAATGGCGCCAATGCCGCCGACCAGCTTCCGCTCGCTGCGTACATGGAATTGATTCATGTAGCAACGCTCATTCACGATGACGTTGTCGACCGTGCATCTACCAGGCGTGGAATCAATGCGACAGCTGTCGATTACGGGAATAGGGTAAGCGTTCTGGCCGGCGATTATCTGTTTGCATGGATATTCAAGAATGTAACGGCACAATATCCCGCGCCGATTCCTCACATCTTAAGCGCGACGCTAGCCGACATCTGCGACGGTGAAGTGATGCAACTGCGGAGTTTGGGAAATTTGGAGCTGTCCGTGCACCAATACGTCGACGTGGCGATGAAAAAAACAGCGTCGCTTTTTGCTGCTTGCGCGGAATGCGGCGCGACGGTCGCCGCCGCTTCGCCGTTACTCATTAAGGCACTGCGGGACTTTGGACTTTATTACGGCATCGCATTTCAAATGAAAGACGACCTGCTCGATATGACTGCCCAGGCCGAGGCCTTGGGCAAGCCGGTCGGCAACGACTTGCGCGAGCGCAAAGTAACGATTCCCCTCATCTTGGCGTTGCAGGATGATGACGCCCAATTCAGAGATCTGGTTACACGCTTCTACGCAGGGGATGGCGAAACGGACCCCGGCGGAGTAATTCGGAACATCTCGCAGCGCGGAGGCTTTGAACGCACTCGCGAACACATCGCACACTATTGCCAACGTGCGAAGATGTCGCTAGCGCCGCTCGGAAAGGCCAGGGCGCGCGCGAGGCTGCACTTCCTTGCCGACACGCTCACGAGCGATTAAGGAGCCATTGCAATGTTCAGTCCCGAGATTATCGCAATTTTGATCGGCGGAGCCGTGTTGCTTTTCGGAGCCGACAAACTCCCGAAGCTCGCACGTAGCGCAGGACAAGCCAAAAAAGAATTTATGGTCGGTCAAGCGGAAGCGGACATGGCAGCGGACCGAGCCCGGGAAGAAGCCCGCCAACGAGCGGAGACGGCGCGCCGGGATCCCATGAGCAACGTCTCGGAATCGTCTGGAACCGGAACCATGGTGCCGCCTCCCAATCCCGGAGGCGGAACGCAAAGCTAGGAGCTTGTCGGACTTGAGCGTGGTGCACCGGCCGGGCGACTCCGAGTGGGACCAGAAAGAAATGTCGTTTACGGAGCACCTTCGGGAACTCCGTAAACGTCTCATCATCGCCCTCGGAACGGTGGCCGCAATCGCCGTCGCTCTTTTTTGGCCTTCGCAATATGCCATCCGCTGGCTGATCGACCAGTATTTTCACGGCGTTGTACTGCACGCTTTTGGGCCCGCAGACGTCATCCTGGCAGAATTTAAGTTTTCAATTTACGGCGCAATTGTTTTGGGGTTGCCGGTCCTGCTCTATCAAGTGTGGATGTTTATCGTTCCGGCTTTTCATCCCAAAACGCGACGGCTGGTTTATGCCTATCTCGCACCGTCGCTGGTTCTATCGGGGATTGGCCTGGGGTTTTGCCACTTTTTTGTTTTGCCTCGCGTGGTGAAGGCCTTGCTTGCCATCACAGGGCAGCTTGCGCAGGCAACTTTCGGCATCGAGCCGACGCTGAATTTAATTTTGATCATGCTTCTGGTCTTCGCATTGATTTTTCAAACGCCAATCGTTTTGCTCGTGCTTGCACGCATCGGTGTAGTTAACGTCGCAATGTTGCGCCGCTCGCGCCGTTATGCAGCGCTTGCCTTCTTGGTTTTGGGGGGCGTTGCGGCGCCCGACGGCAATCCATTGACGATGCTGATGCTCGCGGTTCCAATTTACGTCTTGTACGAGCTAAGCATTTTCATTATCGCGCTGCTTGAGAAGTCGTGGCGGGCCGCAGCGGAGGCATCATACACTTAGGCGCCATGGTCACCATTGCGCCGACCGGATCGTACCTCCGAGCGCTTTACGCCGATTTCCTGCGCACCTTCTCCAATGTGCTCTTTGCCGTTGGCTTGTTTGCGGTGTGGGGCGTGATGACGCTTATCGGCGTGGTCATCGATCAAGGCAAAGACTCGAGTGTCTACTTGGCGACCTTCTCTCCACCGCTTGCACGCATGATCTTACGTCTTGGCCTCGACAACATCTATCACTCACCGGCTTACGTCGGAATCATAGCGTTGATTTTGGCGTCGCTGGCCGTATGTACGTTCAAGCGAGTCATCCCCGCTCGGCTGCCGCCGCTGCGACCCATTACCATCGAGAAAATACCACTTCATGCCAGCGTTACGATCGTGGGCGAAGAACAAACCGTGCGCTCGAGAGTCGAGGAGTTTTTTGCAAAGCGCGGATGGCAAATCCGCAAAAAGGAATTCGGCGGAACGGAGTGGACCTTTGCTGACCGGCACAACTGGGCGCGGCGGGGCGTGCTCGTTGCGCATATCGGGTTCGTCATCATCGCTGCGGGGACGTCGATCTATTGGGCTCGCGGATTCAGCGGCGAAGCCGCAGTGCTCACGGGCGAGAAGGTGCGGATTCCCGGAACTTCCACTACGATACGGCTACATAACTTTTCTTACCGCATTGACCCAATTTCGACAAAGGGCGGCCTCGTGTATCAACCGATCGACTATGTGTCGACCCTAACCGTGACCGGTAAGGACGGGGTGGCGCGGGCGCGCACCCTTCGTGTGAACCACCCCATCGACGTCGATGGCGTGCTCTACTACCAGGCCAGTTACGGATTCGCGACGGAGTTTGTTCTCAAACGCGGCAGTAAGGCCGTCGCTCGGGTTGCAGATCGGCTGCTCAAAGAGGGTGACACGCTCTTGCTACCGGGGACGACCCGGCTCATTACGTACGCGCAATTCGCAGGCACTATGGACCGCCGTTCGGGGCTGCCGACTGCGGACCCGCGGATCACCAATCCCGGCGTCGTGCTGAACGTTGTCGACGCCAATCAACCGTCCGGCACCGTAATCGTGCCGATTGGACGCGACGCCGATCTGGGGGCAGGGTACCGCCTACGAGCCGTACGTTACGTGATCTACAGCGGCTTTCAGTACCGCTACGATCCGGGAATTCCGCTGGTCGGCATCGGCGCGTTCGTTTTACTCTGCGGTCTATGCATCTCGTTTTATCTGCTTCCGGCGCGCCTATACGTCCGTGTGGACGGTCGCGAACGCACCTGGAACGTAGGGCTTGCTGCTACGACGGTTAAAGGTTATGACATTTTTCAAGAACGTTTTGGCCAACTCGTCGCAGAGTTTGGGAAGGCGCGATGAATCCCTCACACCTGGGCATCGATCAAATGCTTATTGCACTGGCGCTAAGCGTCTATGTCGTGGCCGCCTTAGCCTTTCTCGTGTACTTTTTTTCGCGAGACGCATGGCTGAAAAACCTAGCCGTACCCCTTGCACTGATCGGGGTTGTCGCTCAGTTCGCGCAACTCATCAGCCGTTATGCTCTTACGCACATCTGGCCTCTGACCAACTTGTACGGATCGCTCTCATTATTCAGCGCAATGTCGGTTACCATATTCTTCATCTTCGCCGTGCGCTATCAACTCTGGTTCGCCGGCGGATTCGTGCTGTCATTGGCTGCGGCGTTCCTCGCCTATGCGATGAGCTGGAATGAGGGAATCCTTCCGGCAGTTCCCTCGCTGCAATCCTACTGGATAAAAATTCATGTACCGCTGGTCGTGTCGTCGTACGCCGCATTCCTGGTCGCATTCGTTTTCGCACTGCTGTACCTGCTCAAGTACTATGCGGAACAGAGCTTCGGAACGGCCGCCCTGCGGCCCGCGGCGGCCGCCGGTCCGGACGCCGGGCTCATGCATGGCATAATAGCCCAAGACGCTGCGGACGTTCGGGTCGGAACCGTCCGGCAGGATACGCCGAACATCGAGGCTGCGGCGCAAGCAGGCAACGCGGGAGCGCTATGGCTCAACACGTTGCCAACCTTGGCAAAACTCGACGTTCTCATCTATCGCATCATCGCGGTCGGCCTTCCGCTGCTCACGGTCGGAATCATCACTGGCGCGTGGTGGGCCAAAGAAGCCTGGGGCGCGTACTGGCAATGGGATCCCAAGGAGACGGCAGCGTTGTTTTCTTGGATCGTGTATGCGATGTACATGCATTTGCACACGCGTGGAGCATGGCGGGGCATGCGCAGCGCATGGGTAAGCGTGTTTGGGTTTCTTTCGATTATCTTTTGTTATTTGGGCGTCAATATTTGGATCAGCGGGCTTCACAGCTACAAAATGTAGCCGGCGTCCCCAGGAGCAACGGGCCACCCGTAAACGAAATGTGCTTAAGACCTGCAAACTCCTAGTTTTGTAGACGCCCCCTCGAAAGGGCGGCGGTATGATAGAACCAAACATCGCCGCGTAACGATACCTCCGGGAGAACTGCTTTTGTCTAATCCTGCGATCGATGCCGCCCAAGCGGAAAGCGCCAGACGAAAAGTCCGCAGCGCCTACGACGACCCAGGCACGGCTGAGGAGATCACGCGGCGCACCTTCATGGCCAATTGTACGCTTGCTCTCAGTGGCATAATCGGACTTGGTCTTGTGATTCCCATCGTAGGCTCGCTGGTCCCCAAGGGAAATGCGGGCGGAGGAACATGGTCGCCGCTCAAAGCGAATGAGTGGAAACAGCTTCAAGCAGCGACGGATAGTCCGGTGAAGCTCAACTTTACGCTTAAATCGAAAGACGCGTATTTACCGGAAGAAGCCGACGATCAGTTCGTTTGGGGCATTAAAGCGGATGAGGCGCGCATGCGAAAAGCTCGTCCGGATCTGTTTAGCGATCTCTCGAAGGCCAAGCTGCCCTATCCGGTCGTAACGCTGGGGTTCGTCGTGTTTAGCCCCATTTGCCCGCATCTCGGTTGCCGATATAACTATGACGCCGGCACTAAGAAGTTTCTCTGTCCGTGCCACGGGTCGCAGTATACTTACGAGGGGGCGCACGTTGCCGGACCGGCGCCGCGGGGCCTCGATCCACTGCCGTTGCGCGAACGACAAGGCGAGGCGGAAGTTACATGGATTCGCTATCAGGATTCGACGGCGGACCGTATCGTTGTTTCATACACTGCATGAACTCACAGCACAGCACCCCAGTGTATCCAGCTAGGCTAGGAGAACCGCATGCTCACCTGGATTGAACAGCGCACCGGCGCGCTTTCCATGATCAAGAATTTCCTCACCGAGGACATTCCGGGAGGCGCGAGTTACTGGTACGTTTTCGGAAGCGCAACGCTTTTCGCGATGATCGTCCAAATTGTAACCGGGATCTTCCTGACATTCTTTTATGCACCGTCGGCCGCAACGGCTTGGGAATCGACCAAAGCTATGGTCGACAGCCCATTTCAGCACTTTGTCTTAAGCGTTCACTATTGGGGCGCTTCGGCGATGATCGCGCTGGTTGCACTGCATTTATTGCAAACGCTGATTTGGGGAGCGTATAAGGCGCCGCGCGAGATTCAGTGGATCGTCGGCGTCCTATTGTTCATCGTGACCCTGGTGCTGGGATTGACCGGATATCTCTTGCCGTGGGATCTCAATGCATACTTTGCCTCGCAAGTGGCCATCAATATTTCAGGAACCGTGCCGGTCATCGGGCCAGCGACGCAATACTTCTTGCAGGACGGACCCACCATGGGGACGCTGACGCTCAACCGCTTTTTCGGCGTGCATGTGTGGCTGATGCCTGCGGCGCTCGTGGCACTCGTTGGCGCACACCTGATGATCTTCCGCCACAACGGCCCTGCGGGACCTGCAGTGGATAATCCGCAGCCGTTGCGTCCAGGCCGTTTTTGGCCCGACCAAATGTTCATGGATACGGTTGCGTCGTTCTTGCTGTTTGTCCTGATTTTATTGTTTTCGGTGCTGTCGCCGGCACCGCTCGATGCGAAAGCGGATCCAACCAACACCGCGTTTACGCCATATCCTGCTTGGTATTTCTTGGCGCTCTTTGGCTTACTGAATATCCTACCTCCCTGGGC
>JALZBG010000104.1 GCA_030947645.1 Vulcanimicrobiota bacterium
CCTCAAGAGTTTGGGCAAGAGGTCGCGACATGGAAGTAAGGCTGTGGTTGGCCGCGCTGTGTTGTTTCGCCGCCTTTGTTGTACTCGGGCTGCTTGTCGCCTATCCACCCGTTCCAAAAATCGATGCGCAGACGATAGTCTTCCGTGGACAAGCAACGCAGCTTGCAGTGCTTTTCACGCAATCTGGGAGAACGGTACCGTTAGTAGCGCTCTCCGTCATTGCCGTCATTGTTTTCTGGGCTGCCAAATCCAACGTTTTCGTTCCAATCGTCATCCTGTTGTCGCAAACGGTTTCGCAGGGGGCGATCGAAGGCGCGAAGCAGTTCTTCCATCGAACCCGTCCCGACCAATGGCTGGTGCGGCACGAAATTGGTTATTCATATCCCAGCGGGCATGCCGCGACAGCTATCGTTTTTTACGCAGCCTGGTTTCTCGTGGTGTGGCAAAGCCCGCTACCGAAGGGCTTAAAAGTTCCCTTGCTATGCATCTTGGGTATCTGGGTGCTTGGCGTCAGTTGGTCGAGAATAGCGCTAGGTGCGCATTACTTTACCGATGTGCTGGGGGGAACACTGTTTGGAATAGCGTGGCTTTGCATTGGGGTTTCGCTGGCGCGCCACATCGCTTTGTTTCGGAAGGTTCTTTAAGCAGCTTTCATCCCGCTTTTAGCGCGTGTAGTGCACTGCTGAGTCGTTTCGGCGAGCCACAAGACCTAATCGGCTCCTTGCATAGTCGAAGATGACGCGGAAGTGCGTAAGAAAACCGCCGCCGAGATGGCCCTGGGCGGTCGCTTTCAGTTTGCGCGTGGCGCCGATGCGCTGATTTTCGACGCTAAAGCTTCCTAGTTGGACGTGCGGAATCTCACCGATAAGTTCTTCACTCGTTCCGCCCACCCCGGATACGTCGCGGGCTTCGGTTGCCGAGAACAAGTTGCTATGTGATTTATAGTAGTCGTAAGAAAGATTGATACCGGATTCATCACCCGTATCGACTACAAGCGGGACGAGCGTCGAGCCCAGCTTCACCGGTACAACCGGCACAAAGTTCTCAAAGGATATGGGGACGACCGACACGCCTTTTGAATCGAAACCAAATGCGAAGGCGACTTCGCGCCTACTGTAATCGATAACTACGTTCGTATTGGCCAAAATGTCGGCCCCAAGGACTACGTCGTAACCATATTGGTGGATGTCGTTGAGCACTAGATAGTTAGCATCGCCAAAAAGCGCGTTGCCCACCTCGAGTGTCCCCGCCCGTACGACGCCGGTAGCGTACTGTCCCAATCCGCGAGCTTCGAATCCCCCAAACGGTTCAAGATGCAACTGTTCCGCCGCCTGAACGCTCAGTGACAATCCGGAGCTGCCGGTATCTATCAAACACCGCAGCTTGCGACCGGCGATCTCGCAGTCGCCGATGGGCGTATCGCTCTGCTCAACCATTCGCATGGGGGAGCGGCGTTCGTCTAGTTGCGGAATAAGCCCACGCGGTGGAGTGAAGGCATTCAGCAAAACGGTTCGGCTATCATAGCGCTGAGCGACTTTCCGTGCGTCGTCTATCTCAAAGGGTAGCATTAGTCCGCCAACGTGCCGGTAATCGCGATAGTCGAAGACGAGGGAATGGTCCAAGGTACGGACGGAAGCAATGAGCGAAGTCGCCGGATCGACATACGCCAAGAGTGGAATGCCGCTGACGGCTCTTATGGAGAGCACCCGATAACTCTTTTTGTCCACCCGCCGCACACCCGCATCCGCAACGTTGCCGCCGTCAAGTTCGAAGGCAGGGTCGGTGAAAGCATACGTGCTTACCGTCCGTAGCCCGCGCAAATACGGGTCGATTGCGTTACTGCGCGGTAGCGCGGTATCGTTCAAGTTGACGGCAAATGATCTTGCTCCGTCGAAATATGTGCCCGTACAGACGTTGCTTTCACACGATCTCGAGATAAATCGAAGTCCGAAAGAATCGGTGCGGATTATGGCATCGCGGTTTGTAGGATCGTGCGCAACGCTTTCGACGTGGAACCGGTAAGGCTCGCCGCTGGCTGTTCGCATGCGCTGCAGCAATGCAGACACGGATACGGGGGCGCCGGCGACTCCCGAAACAAGGAGCCAGAATACCGGAAGCACTGCCAGCCGTATGGCGAATCTCATGGCGTGGAATTCGATTTTATCGACAACTATCTTCTCGATGAACAACCTGCGAAGGCCGATGCTATTCGGCAAATTCTTGCTAAGCGTTCTGAGCTCTCCGCAGCCGCTCCATTTTACCGAGCGCTCGAGACGCTCGGCGTGCGCGCCGCCGACGAAGCGATCATCGCCTTGCGCCTCGTTTTGGCGGGCAAAACGCCGACGAACGAGCGCGTGCAACAAATTCGCGATGTCGTGGCTTCGTCGCGCGTTGCGGGCGACGAGACTCGAGAGCTTCTCCGTGACGAATACCAACGGGCGATCCACTGATGCGCGGGATCGGGTATGCAGCGCTAGGGAGCCCTCGCCGACTGGCCCGAAGGTACCTTATGCATGAGGCAGGGTAGGGAACGCGGAGTAACCTTTTTCTCGTTACCCTAGCATCATGGCTCATTTTAAGTGGCTTGCTTTTGGCACGCTCGTCGTTGCACTGCTCGTGCCTGTTGCCCTCCAGGCTTCGGCAGCAAGCGCGCCGCTAGGACAGCCGGCCCCACTCACCCTTGCCTACGACGACGAGTCCGACAACGCACATTCCGCGGGCGCAAAAGACCGAGGCGTCGTTGGCGGGCAAGTGTTGGATATCGACTATGGACGCGGCCTGATCACGCTGCAAACGCAGCGTAAAGTAAAACTCGAGATTGTCGTATTACCCTCCACCAGCATTTTAGGTCGTGACAGCGACTACGGTACGATTTCGGACATCGCTCGTGGTTCACGGCTTTCCGTCTTCATCAGTGAAGTAGACGGTCGTCTCGTCGCGCAAATCATCCATATTCACTAAACCGCTTTGAGCGGAATTCGGGTACGGCAATTATGTAAGACGTTTCGTAACCGTAATAGAAGCGCCGTTGCGCTCGATCGTATGTCGTTCGATGTGAATGACGGCGAATTCTTGGCGGTATTGGGGCCTTCAGGTTCGGGAAAAACCACGTTGTTGCGGATCGTTGCCGGCCTAGAACTTGCCGACAGCGGGCAGATAACGCTGCACGGCAAAGACATTCGGGGCGCTTCTCCACAAGCGCGCAGGACCGCAATGATCTTTCAAGATGATGCGCTCTACCCTCACAAATCCGTGTATGCCAATCTCGCTTTTCCAATTCGGAACAGGTCCAGAAAAGAGGTTGCGCAAGGCGTGCGCGCCATGGCAAAACGCCTGGGCATCATCGGTCTGCTGGGTGCGTGGCCGAGGCAACTTTCGGGTGGTGAACGCCAACGCGTCGCACTGGCTCGCGGCATGTTACGCGATCCACAGATAGTGCTGTTCGATGAACCGCTCGCTCATATAGACGCACAGGTACGCATTACGCTGCGAGAAGAGATCCGAACGTTTACTGCGAGTTTCGGCGGTCCAGTGATTTACGTCACTCACGATCACGCCGAGGCAATGGCGCTTGCCGACCGTATTGCTGTTGTCCAGGCCGGAACAGTCATGCAGTGCGAT
The DNA here is from genome assembly GCA_030947645.1 of Vulcanimicrobiota bacterium. Taxonomy (GTDB): domain Bacteria; phylum Vulcanimicrobiota; class Vulcanimicrobiia; order Vulcanimicrobiales; family Vulcanimicrobiaceae; genus JALZBG01. The sequence continues at coordinate 3,622 of JALZBG010000104.1, forward strand.
ACGCCCCAGCGCGTCTTCGATTCTCCGGCAAACACCTTTGTTGCCACCTTCCTGGGAACGCCCCCAATGAATCTCTTAGCCGGTCTCCCGGGTTACTGCGGCCTGTTTGGAATTCGGCCCGAGCATGTTAGTTTGGGGCGCGATGGGGGAGACTTACGCGGTACCGTGCGCGTCACTCGCCGAATTGCAGCCGATACGTATTCGGATGTTGAAACGGAGTACGGTATGCTACGCGTGCGAACTGTGCCGGGTATGGACTCGTTCGCTAGCGGGACGGAGATTTATCTGAGGTTTCAACGGAAATTCATACGGCAGTTTGATCCCAGCTCAGGAGAGGCGCTGCCGCCACGATGACATCGGAGCTGAGAGTTTTGGCCGCCAACGTACTGTGTGTCGGTTTTCAGGACGCCACATTGACCGATCAGACGGAATCTACCCTTCACGCGCTGCAGCCCGGTGCCGTCATCTTATTTTCGCGTCATACCGCATCGTTTTCAGAAACGCGCGCGCTTACCGACCGGCTGCGTTTGCTTTTGGGCGAGGGAGCGCCGCCGGTTATCGGCGTCGATCAAGAAGGCGGCCGGGTCGCACGCCTGCGCGATGGAGTCGATGAGTTTCCGTCGATGATGGCCGTAAGCGCCACGGGCGATACCGCTCTGGCGCGACGCGCCGGCCAACGCATTGCGCTTGATTTGCGTCGCGCCGGGTTCAATCTGAATTTCGGTCCCGTGCTCGACATCGCTGCGCACCAGCAAAACACCGTCATAGGCGCTCGTGCCTTTAGCGATGATCCTCAGACGGTGATTCAATTCGGCGGCGCCGTGGCCGCCGGTATGGAATCGGCCGGGGTGGTAGCAACCTACAAACATTTTCCCGGACACGGTTCAACCGCTATAGACTCTCACTTGGCTTCACCTCGAATCGAAAGCTCCCAAGCCCAATTGCGCCTGCGAGATCTTGTTCCGTTCGCCGCCCTGCTGCCGAGAGCTCGCGCCGTGATGACCGCTCACATCGTCGTTGCGGCCTTCGATGCTGCAAACCCGGCGACGACGTCATCCGCAATACTGACCGAACTCCTGCGCCATGAACTCAAGTTCAAAGGCGCATGTTTTACCGACTGTATGCACATGGATGCCATCAGCAAGAGCATTGGAACGCCGCAAGGAGCGGTGCAGGCACTTGCGGCTGGAGCCGATTGCGTTTCTATCACACAGCATTTGAGCGTCGCTCTGGAAGCGGTGGATTGCATTGTGGCGGCAGTGGAAAGAAAAGAACTTCCGTTGCGCCGGCTTGAAGAAGCGGCGAACCGAATGAGTACGCTGCGCGAGGGACTTCAACCGCCGCTCGATGCTCCAAGGGCCGATGATGCAGTTGGTATTCAGATCGCTCGCCGGGCGATTACGCTGGTACGAGGCAGCATGGAGTTGCGCGGCAGCGACTTGGACGTCGTTTCTTTCCAAGGTTCAACTATCGAGGGCGTTGCCGGAAAACGTGAGGTACATGCTTCGCTTGCAGATGCGTTGCGGCGTCGTGGAGCGCGTGCGGTCGAGCGGAATCTTCCCTTAGAGCCAAGTCTCGACGACGTTTGCGCAGTCATCGCGGACGTTGCCGCGAGCGAAACTTCCGTTGTGATCTTGACGCGACGGGCGCATATCTATGAACGACAAGGTCAGGCAGTGCATGCGCTCTTGCGCGCGTTTCCTAGCGCGCTGCTGATCTCCATGCGAGAACCGTTTGACGTGCAACTGTTTGGAGAGGCAGTTAATGTAGCGTGCGCATATGACGACGAAAGCGTCAGTATCGCAGCGCTGGCCGACCTGCTGAGCGGCGGGGAACGTGCAAGTGGAACGTTTCCGGTGGAGCTGAGCACTGCCCGCTAATCCGTTCACGCGGACGAGTCGCGTCCTCGTCGACGGGACCGGAACAATATTCACCGCAGCCGTGCTGCGAGTTGAACGTCAGGGGCGGTTGCTCTTTGAATCGGCCTCCGGTTGGACGCGCGACGACGGTTATAAAGTACCGGCTTTCGTCGATACGTGCTTCGACCTCGCATCCTTGACGAAACTGTTCGTAGCGACGGCAGCATTGCATTTTGTTTCGCGCGGCGCCATTGACTTGGACCAATCACTGGCGAGTTGGTTCCCACCTTGGGCGGGCACCGCGCGTGAAGGGATTACACTGCGCAGGTTACTGGCCCACACCTCGGGGATGCAATCCGGCGCGGATTACCGGCTGCTGTTGCACGACAGGGTCGAGGACTACGCATGGCAACACGAGCTTTTACACGCACCGGGAACTGCGGTTGTGTATAGCGATTTGGGTTTCATTACCCTGGGACTGCTGTTGAGCAGCGTCGCAAACATGACTCTGCCGCAAATTATGCGGCTGGTCACATCGAGTGAGACCTTACGATTCCGACCGTCACATTCGAAGCGATTAGCGGTTCCCGCGACGGAGAACGACGCCTGGAGGGGCCGCGTACAGGGCGTCGTGCACGATGAAAAAGCGTACCTTATGGGCGGTGTTGCCGGACATGCCGGGCTCTTTGGAACCGCAGGAGACGTCGCCGGACTGGCTGCATTATATTTGCCCAAAAAAACGCGGGCCAGGGCGAACGGAGCAATTCTTGGGACGCCGGTAGCTCAGGAAGCGGTACGAGAACAAGCATACGACCCGGAGTTGCGTCGGGGTCTTGGATGGGCGCTGAAAACGAGCGACGCAAATTCGTGCGGTCGATGGTATTCCGGACGCAGTTTCGGACATACCGGATTCACCGGTACATGCGTTTGGGCGGACCCCCAGATCGATCTCAACGTCGTTCTTCTGACCAATAGCGTCTACTTCGGCCGCGGTGACATCCGTGATTTTCGCGCGTCGGTGTATGAGGCCGTAGTCGAAGATTTGTCGTCGTAATGATTGCTATGGGACTGATGTCCGGCACGTCCCTGGATGGCGTCGATGCAGCGCTTGTGCGGATTGTACCCGCTGCCGGGTCGTATGAATTCGAAATACAGGCGTTTGCGACGGTTCCCTACGAACTGCGCGTGGCAGAACGCTTGCGCGCGGTTCTGCCGCCCAATCGCGTCGGCATCCAAGCGGTGGCGCAGTTGCATCGCGACGTCGGCATGGCTTTCGCGCAAGCTGCTGCGTCGGTCGCAGGTAGTCAGCGCATCGATTACATCGCGTCACACGGTCAAACGGTTTTTCATGCCGGCGAGGATGCCGTAACCCTGCAAATCGGAGACGCTTTCCGCATACGTGAACGCTTGGGGGCGACCGTAGTGTACGACTTCCGATCGGCGGATTGCGCAGCGGGCGGCCACGGAGCGCCGCTGGTTCCGTATGTCGATGCGCTGCTGCTCGGTTGCGA
>JALZBG010000026.1 GCA_030947645.1 Vulcanimicrobiota bacterium
CGAATCTCAGCGGCCCCACGTCGCCTCTTGGAGCAAATACCAGGACTGACGTTGCGAGAGATGCCTGAAAGCAGCGTATGTTGTGGGAGCGCCGGCATTTACAATCTCACTCAGCCCGATATGTCAAGTCAGTTGCAACAGCGTAAAATTTCGAATATCAAGTCCGCCGGTGCAGACGTTGTAATAACGGCCAATCCTGGGTGTGCGCTGCAAATTTCCGCCGGTTTGTCGGAATCTGGGAATTCCACTCCCGTGCGCCACGTGGTAGAAATGCTTGACTTAGCGTATCGAAATTACAGGGAAGTCACGGCAGGCTAACGACGCGTTCGCCATCTTCTAGGGCCGCCTGTCTATTGGAATAGACGGGGAATACGCGAATCAGCCCGGTGATGTTGAGCAGTCGAAGAATCGCTCCCTCTCGAGCAACCAGAGAGACACGACCACCCTGTTCCATGGCCCGTCGATGGCCGCCGATGAGCGCACCTAACCCGGTGGAATCTATGAACTGTAACTCGGTAAGATCTACAATAATGTTGTGCTTGCCCTCGTCGGCAGCCTCTGAAAGAGCGGCTCGCACGCTGGGAGAGGTGGCAATGTCAAGACTCCCGCGCAGCCGCAAGACCAGCGCCTCCCCATCATGTTCCACTTTGATGTCTACCGATAACTCATCATGCGTCATGGGCATGCCACTCCTATTTTTGCTTGCAGGCCTAGCGTTTCGCTTTGCCGCGATGCATAGCCTGTGGAATAGGACAAGGTCCTCTGGGTATAACTAAACCTACATTTCCTGCACGAAAGGACGGATCCATGGCAACAAAAACAACCGCATCGCGCAAGAAGAGCACCCGCAAGAAAACCACCTCGCGTCGGTATAGTTCCGGCGCCGGCAAGAAAGTAGCGGGGGCAATGCGCAAGCGGAAAAAGGGGACGCTGCGCTCCGGAAGTTCCGGAAAGAAAGTAACGAGTCGCAAACAGGCAATCGCGATCGGACTTTCGGAAGCGCGCCGCAGCGGGAAGAAAGTTCCAAAAAAGCCGAGCGGCAAGAAGAAGTCTCGGTAAGGGGATTCAAGGCCGACTCGACGGGGAAATGAGGTGGCATGTTCCTCTTTTTTAACAGCCGGATGGGATGCCTCGGCTCACTCGCCGTGTCCGCGCTCATTACCATTCTACTTCTGCTTGCTTTTCGAGTCGTACATTTCTAGGAGCGTTGCGGTCGCTTCGTTCCAGCGCCACTGACTTTTTGGTGTAAGATGCACGCCGCCGATCCAGCGCTCCAAAACATGCGAGTCTAGCCAGTCAGACTCCGACCTGAGCACTTTGAGACCCAGCGGTGTGATGGAGTACTCTTCCCCGACTTGCGCAATAAGCGGTGCGGCAGGATCGCACAGAACCTGAAGTTTTGCGTAAAACGTTGCGTCTCCGAGAAACGCGGCCTCTTCCTGCGATTGGCAAGTGGCGAAGATATCTTCCTTGCGAGCAGAGCCACGGGCGACCGCCGACAGCATCTGCTGTTCGGTTCGCGAGAGGCCGTTCCCGACCGAGGGAAATTCCTGGGCAAGCCTTTGCATGGCGCCGCTCAAATAAGGCAGTTCGCTACTCTGCGAGCCTAATTGCAGCCAACCTGACGGGTCGTCGCTTGCAAATACCGACCAACCTTTTCTTGCCAGGGCACAGGTCACACTTGAGACTGGTTTGCGCCTGGGGAACATCGCCGCTAACTCTTCCGGGCTTTGCATACCCAAATACCGATCGCTCAAAATCATTTGCACGCGCCCCGGTTCGAGCTCCTTACCGGCAAGGTAGTGCAGCACTTGCAGAATTTGTAATTGATCATACAGGTCGTGTTCGAACCACAACACGATCTCGCGGAAATCGTGGCACCGATCCATCGTACGGTCGCGCTTTTCGAACTCATAGTTGATCTTGATCGCGTTGCCGTACCCGGCGTGCGCGAGATACGTGGCACGCATCCCGCTTAGGTCGCGTAGAGACATCGTTGCAATGACCGGTCCCTCATGGAGAATGTCCTTCCACGCGAGTAAGGTTCCGGGCAACCCCATTTTTCGCCACAGATCTATAACCGAATCGCCGTTGGTTACATGAAGCGTCTCGGCGGCAGCAGGCGGCTGAAACAGCCTACGCACGGCTTTCGCACTCCGCTTTTGGCCGGTTTCGTCGTTACTCATCAGTCACCGTGCGAGAGTCTGTCGGACTTGGAATCGTGGCACTGGAGCGGCGCAGGCTTTTTCAAAGACCTATTAGGGATAGAGTCCTCTCGCCATAGTTGCTTCAGAAACTCGCTCGACCGCAACCGCGTATGCGCCACGACGCATGTTTACTTTGTGCCGTTTCGCCTGCACCAGTGTGTCGCGAAAAGCGCGGACCATGATACTCTTTAGCCGTTCGTTAATCTCTTCTTCTTCCCAGAAGTTGTTTTGAAGATCTTGAACCCACTCGAAATAAGAAACCGTGACGCCGCCGGCGTTTGCGAGGATGTCCGGCAAAACCATAATTCCGCGGTCAAAAAGGATTTCGTCTGCGTCGGGCAAGGTTGGACCGTTCGCGGCCTCCGCAATTATCTTCGCCTTGATACGCCTGGCGTTATCTTTAGTGATGACCTTTTCCAGCGCTGCCGGTACTAAGACATCGCAGTCGTACTCCAATACGTCTTTGTTGTTAATGGCGTCTCCTTCGGGAAAGCCGTGAACCGATCCGGTCTCCGCTTTGTGCAGCATGAGTTTTGGCATGTCCAAGCCGTCATCGTTGCAGACCCCACCGCGGGAATCTGAAACCGCGACCACGGTGTATCCGTCAGCATGCATTAAATCAGCCGCGTGCATTCCCGCGTTCCCGAACCCCTGAATTGCGACTCTGGCTCCGGCCGTTCGCATGTTCAATTCCCGCATGGATTCGTTGATAACGTAGAGGCAGCCGCGCGCAGTGGCTTTATCGCGCCCTAGTGAACCGCCGATGGATAGCGGTTTTCCGGTGACTACTCCTGGAATGGAGTACCCGTGTTGCATTGAGAACGTGTCCATAATCCACGCCATGATCTGAGGTGTGGTGTAGACGTCCGGAGCCGGTATGTCTTTTTCAGGACCGATGATGATTGAGATTTCACTCGTGAACCGCCGCGTGAGATTTTCAAGGACGCCCAGGGACATCGTCTTGGGATCGCAGACAACGCCGCCTTTCGCTCCGCCGAACGGAATGTTCACTAGGGCGCATTTCCACGTCATCCACATCGCCAGAGCTTTCACCTCGTCCAGCGTTACGTCAGGATGAAAGCGAATGCCGCCCTTCCCGGGCCCGCGAGAGAGATTGTGCTGAACACGGTAACCTTCGAACATTTTAAATATGCCGTCCTCCATTCGGACGGGCACGGACACTTGTAAAATTCGCTTAGGTTCGCGTAAGTACGCGTGCACCGACTGGTTCAGACCGGCGAGCTGGGCAACGTCGTCCAATTGCGCCTGCGCCATCTTCCAAACGTTTTGAGTGGATTGCGCGGCGGAACGATCGAGTGTGGTGGCCATGACAATACTCCCTGCTACGCTGGGGCGGCTGGACTCGAACCAACGATGCCAGATTCAAAGTCTGGTGCCTTACCGACTTGGCTACGCCCCACCAGCAATGGGCGTTTGCGTTTTAGCGTTGCGCGGGAAGTCTCCTCGTTCGTTAACGGACCGCGACGCGCTTTGCCCCGATGTACCGGGATGCCCAATACGAATCGTGCATCCGGCTGACCATAACGCCGCGGCTGGAACTGCTGTGAACGAACGAGCCATTTCCCAAATAAATCCCGACGTGCGACGGCCCACGCTCGTAGGTTTGGAAGAACACGAGGTCCCCTGCAGCAACGCCGCCGTGGACTCGTATACCCGCATAGTACTGGGCGTCTGCGGTGCGAGGTAAGCGAATTCCAATCGTCGCGAACACGTGTTGCACGTACCCAGAACAGTCGAAACCGCCCGGGGAAGTACCGCCGAAAACATAGGGAGTCCCCAGGAAGCGCAATGCGCTGCGCGTGAGCCCTGCCGCGATGTTTGAGGTGCGCGATAGAATGCGCCGCGCGATCTTGGTAAACTTATGAACCGTGCGGTATTTGGATGCGAAGGCCGACGGGGATGTAGCGGCGGCTTGCGCAGGGTTGTCGGTAGGCCACATGACAGCGTCAGGGAGCTGTCCATTTATCGCGGCCGCAGTTTCTCCACTGATGACGGGCGCGTTGACGGGGATTGAGGTTGGCTCCGCCTGCGCAATGCCGTTATGCGAACCCAGCAAAACCAAAAAGACTCCGATAATGAATGGATAGCGCAAGAAGTAGTCCTCTTTCAAAACGCTTGCGGAGTTAGTTGACGGATTCGGGCGGAAAAAGTCGCCCTAGCGCCGACCGGCGCATTCACCCCACCGAGTATGTCCCCCGCTCCGGATCGCAATTCCGGATTCAGCGACTGTGTATATGAGCGGCGTGTGCTCCCCACAAGTTAAGCGAGGACCGGATGGCTCCTCCCTCGTCTTTACAAATGTTTTACTAAGCAGGCATGTGGGTGGCGACTCGTTCGATGTGAGCGGCGAGTTCGTTGCTCAGGCGCCCTATGTGCACCTCGTCGTCTCCCTCCAGCATGACGCGGATCAATGGTTCAGTCCCCGAAGCGCGAACGAGCAAGCGCCCACGACTTCGCAGTTGCCGCTCGACATCTTTTATCGCGGCCCGGATTGCCGGATCGTCGAGAACTTCCTTCCGTTCCGTTTTCACGTTGATCAACACTTGTGGAAAGACGGTGAGTTCGCTCGCGAGTTCGTGCAATGTGCACCCACTTTGAGCTGCGATGGAAAACAGCGTCACGGCGGTCATTGGTCCATCGCCGGTCGTGTTGTGGCGCAAATCGATAATGTGTCCGGATTGCTCGCCCCCTAGCGCGTTTCCGCCCGCCCGCATCCGCTCCAGCACGTATCGGTCACCGACGGGGGCGCGTTCCAGCGCGATGCCGTGGGCGTTGAGCGCACGTTCTAAGCCGATATTGCTCATAACGGTGCCAATGACTGTCGCTCCCGGTAGCGCAGACCGTGCCTTCAAGTACCGTCCCAGAATTAACATAACGTGATCACCGCTCAGGATGGCTCCCGTTTCATCCACAAACAGCGCGCGGTCTGCATCACCGTCGAATGCAACACCGACGACGTGCCCGTTCCCTTGCGCCACAAGCTCCGCCACTTTTCCGGCAAGCGGACGCAAATCGGTTGCTCCGCATTGCACGTTAATGCGGCTTCCATCGGCCTCACAGTGGAGCGGTATAACTTCGGCGCCGAGGCGCTTGAAAATAACCGGCGCCACTGAAAACGCAGCGCCAAAAGCCGTATCGACCACGATAGTCATGCCCCGTAGATCGCTTCCCGCGGCAACCACCGCATTGATATAATGCGCACCCAGGTTGTAGGCCGATCGCACAACGCCGACGCCCGTCCCGACCGGTCGTTCGATATCCGATGAGCCGATGAGTGATTCTATTTCATTTTCAATCGTGTCGGATAACTTAAAACCGTCCGGTCCAAAAAATTTGATGCCATTATCGGCGATCGGATTGTGAGAAGCACTGATCATGATCCCGGCGGCCGCCCGGTCAAGAAGGGTGATGCGCGCGACCGCCGGCGTGGGAATAACACCGACGAGCAGCGCGTTTCGTCCTACTGAAGTGACGCCCGCCACGATAGCGGCCTCCAACATCGTCCCTGAAAGGCGGGTATCGCGTCCGACTATAAGCGGCTTGTCCCGGTCAGTCGTATGCGCCAACACTGCTGAGCCGGCGCGCCCGATCGCAAAGGCAAGCTCCGGGGTAAGGTCTCGATTCGCAACCCCACGAACGCCATCGGTTCCAAAGATGCGGTTCAGCGTTTACGTCCGTTGGCGGCATTAACAAAGGCAGCGTTTACGCGGACCAGATTCGGCGACACTTGCACGTTAGAAACCTCTGCTCCAAGTGAATCAACGGCCGCCGGGCGCTGCATGGCGTCAACGTTGCCGGGTTGGATCGGGAACGGAACGTCCACGCGCACGGCGGTAACCTTCGCAAGATCCGAGGTAGAACCGCGAACGACCGCTTGATCGGGTACGGTGCGGACACCCGCCACGACCACGTTGGCGCGTTGATCGCCAATGTAATGTACCGCCAACGGAAGGTGCTTTTGATCGATCTTTTCCACGGTCAAGGTGACGGAAGCCGGGCTGAGTGATTTGATCACGGTGGTGTTAGGAGTAACGAGCTGCACAGGGATATTATAAACACCGGCGGTGCGTCCGTCCAAATCCAGCACAGCTTTGACATCATCAGGTTTAATGGCCGGCGCGCCACGCTTTGGCAAGGCGACGCTGACAACTGCCTGTTTTTCAGTAAAGCGGACGATGTACCCGAGCGGTAGCCGAATAACGCTAATAGGGACGCTAATCTGCTGATCGAATCTTGCTGCGATCACGGGATTTGAGGCAAAACGAAAGTAACTCCAACCGATGAGCGCCAAGATTACTGAAAGCAGCTTAAGAAGAAAGTTCTTTGGAAATATCTGCGACATGATCGACATTCGTTGGAGACGCTTTAAGCCTGGAACGCAAATTTGCAATCAGCGGGCGAGATGCCTGGGGACGGGTTCGCGAGCCCCTCGTGCACGCAACCAGAACGCGAACAAGCTTTGCCTCGTTTTCCAGTTCTCCAGAAAGACGGCCTTCCCGCGCGACAGCGACCTTACCCGTTTCTTCCGAGATAACGATCACCACCGCATCAGTTTGTTCCGAGAGCCCGAGGGCCGCGCGGTGCCGGCTTCCCAAACGCCGTTCCTTGAAGGATGACTGCTCCGCCAGCGGCAAAAAACAGCCTGCCGCTTCAACGAGAGCTTCGCGAACAATCACGGCACCGTCGTGGAGCGGTGAGCGAGGCGTAAAAATAGTCAACAACAGTTCGGCCGAGAGTGTGGCGTTCAAGATCGTCCCACTCTCAGCGTATTCTTTGAGTCCAGTGAACTGCTCGATCACAATGAGCGCGCCGCACCGTGAACGCGAGAGTTCCATCGCTGCGCGAGCGACGATGGCAATCCAACGATCGCCGACCCTTGCGCGGGCCTCGTGGTCCCCTAAACGAAACAATCCGCCTCGTCCCAGTTGTTCCAACGCCCGCCGCAATTCGGGCTGAAAAACTATCGGGAGGGTCACGGCAGCGCCGACCACGATTACTTGCAATATCGTTCCAAGTAGCAAGAGGTGCAGCGCATTGGCCAGCCCGAGCAACGCTAGCAGTACGACAACTCCCAAAACGATTTGAACGGCTCGCGTTCCCCTAATCAGAATCAGCAGATAGTAAATGAGGATGCTGGTTCCGACAATGTCCAGCACATCGGTGACGCTGATGAGATTTTGGAACTCAGGCATAGGATTGTTCGATCAGCACTTCCAGAATCTGCGATCGATCTATCCGAGGCAAGTCCAAACCTCGTGCGGCGAGCTCGCCCTGCAGCTCAATGGGAAAGGGAGAAAGAGGGTGGATTCGGCGTCCGGCGTTGCCGAAACGGCGCAGCTCCACGTCGGTCAGCGCCAGGATCAAGGCGAGCGAAGTGCGGGCTTCCACTATTTCTAGAACCGCGCTCCCCGCACGGCATTGGCAGCGCACAACGCCGGCGGGCTTTCCAGCGCCGCCGAAGGCGCTTTCCAACGATGGCAAGGCCTCACTCACGCTGGGCTCAATCGCTAGGGCGATGATCAGAACATCCCAAACGGCCGCTGATGGAAACTGCGCCCGAATCCGATCAGCGCTGTCGTCTTGGAGCGCTTCGAGTGATGCGTACGTGCAGTCGAAGCGTTGACTTGAAGCAAATGCGACGCAATTCGCGCCGGCCGCTCGACATTGCTCCGCCGCCGTTAGTTTTTCAGTTTCGGACAACGCCTTGTCGAACCTCAGGGTAGCCATGTTCACAATACTGACACCGTTAGTCGGAATGGGGCTTCTTTCTTGCGCGTAAGTCCACAAACCCGCGGATGTGTCGTCAGTGTCGGCAGAAATTCCGCCTGGATCGTCCTTGACGGAGAATCATTGCCACGCCCGGCATCACTGAAAAGAATGTCCGGAAAGCGCAGCATGCTGGTGCCGGGCGACGTTGTGTTCGTTCAACCCCTCGATGAATGGGCCGTCGTCGTCGATCGAGTGGAGGAACGCCAGTTTGTTTTGACACGCCAAAGCGCGAATCGCACCAAAACCATGGCCGCCAATATCGATACCCTTGTGATAGTCAGCGCGCTCGCGAGTCCGGCTATGCGGACGGTGTTGGTCGATCAGTTGCTCGTTTTCTGCGAACTTCATGAGGTCACACCAATCATGATCTTCACCAAACGCGATCTTGCCGACGCCGCCGATTCGCAAGCGCTGATCGGGCTGTACGCATCCCTCGGCTACCGTGTGCTCGTCATTAATCCCAAGCGGGGAGAGGGAATGGAGGCGATGCGAGCATCGTTGCACGGCCGCCAGGCATTTTTGGTAGGAGTCTCCGGAGTCGGCAAAAGTTCGATTTTCCGTTCGCTCGGAGGAGAAAGCGCCGTGGGCGATGTTTCTCGATTCGGCTTAGGGAAACAAACCACAACCACGGCACGGCTCGCAAGGCTTGGTACGGGGTTTCTTATCGATAGCCCGGGTGTCGCAGAATTTGGTTTGGAGAATCTGGGCGCCGCGGAGCTGACCCAAGGATTTGTTGAGATGCGCAATCCTTCGAAGTCCTGCCGCTTTCGAGATTGCACTCATCGCACGGAACCGGATTGCGGCGTTCGGGCAGCCCTCGCAGCCGGTCAAATCGGCCAAAGCCGCTACGAGAGCTATTGCCGCATCTTAGCGGGAAGATCGGCCTTTCAGCGTCCAAGAGCGAGCCCCACAGTCCGAACGGCGAATCCGGGTAATGGTTAATTACTTTCTCACAAGCGCTAGAAGCTGACTAGACCCCGTCAAGGCGGGTGTGATACAATGCGCCTCGTGTTCGGGACCAAGGAGTGAATTTTGCCTAACATCAAAGCGGCTATAAAGTGGACGCGCCAAAGCGAGAAGCGGACCAAGAGAAACTTGGGCAGCAAGACGCGCCTGAAGACGCTTTTCAAAAAAGCGCGCTCGTCGGACGATGCCGGCGCGGCATCCCGCGTCGAAAGTGAATTCGATAAGGCGGCCAGCAAAGGGATTATCCACCCCAACAAAGCGGCACGCAAAAAGTCACGGCTGGCGCAGGCACGGCGGGCGGCTGCTGCGCCCAAAATCGCCAAAGCTAAAACCGCAAGAGGTCCCGCTAAAAAGTCCGGACGCAAAGCGGGTGCACGCAAGACTACGAAATAGCTATTTTTCGCGGACGTAGGAGCCCGGTGCGTCCTCCATCGGCGGATATTTTTTGTTACCGGTTTTACGGGCCTTTACTCTGGTTCCCGAACGTTGTGCTAGCCAGTCGTTCCAATCGGGCCACCATGATCCCGCATGTTGTCGCGCGCTCGCCCGCCATTCGTCGGAAGCCGCCGGATTGGATTGCGCCGACCACCAGTGGCCCTTCTGCTTGCTGGGTGGATTGACGATTCCGGCAATATGACCCGAATGTGCCAAGCGAAATTCGACCTTGCCGGAAAACAATTGAGTCGTTTTGTACACGGAAGGCCACGGTGCGATGTGATCTTCAAGGGTTCCGACACAGTACACGTCGTTGCCCACGCGTCCAAGATCGATCGGGGTATCCAGCACTCGCAAGACGTTCGGTTTTACCAGGTTGTTTTCACGATACATGTTGTGCAGATAGTAGGAATGCATTGCATGCGGCATGCGCGTTGAATCGCTGTTCCAGTAAAGGAGGTCGAATGCCGGAGCGTCTTTCCCAAGCAGGTACCGGTTTACGGCGACCGACCAAATAAGATCGTTTGAACGCAACATGTTGAACGTATCGCCCATCTCGCTACCGTGCAGGTAGCCCCTCTCGCTCATTTTATGCTCCAAATGCGCTAAAGCATCATCGCCCAGGAACGCGTCTATTTCACCGGCGTCCTCAAAGTCAATCAGTGATGCCAGCAAGGTGGCACTGTTCACGAGCCGCTCGTTACGCGCGGCCAAGTAGGCCAGAAGCATGGCGGCCAGCGTTCCACCGATGCAATAAGCGACCAGATTGACCTCGGGCGTTCCAGCAATCTGGGCCGCAACTCGAGAACATTCCAGAGCGCCCTTTTGCAGGTAATCGTCCATGCTGGTCTGCGCCATCGCCGCGTCGGGATTGCGCCATGAAATCACAAAGGTCGTATAGCCGCAATCGACCAGATTCTTGATGAAGCTGTTTGCCGGCTGCAAATCGAGGACGTAGTACTTGTTGATCCACGGCGGTATGACCAAGACCGGGCGCGCGTACACTGTTGGGGTAGTAGGTGCATACTCAATGAGCTCAGCAAGCTCGTTGCGATACACGACTTTTCCTGGAGTGGTCGCGACATTGCGCCCGATCTCAAAGGCGCTCTTGTCAACAAGCGCGACTCTACCATCGTTTTCGCAGAGATCTTGCAAGAGGTTTTTCATTCCTTTCGCAAGATTTTGGCCACCCGTACGCATCGTCTCTTCTATCACCGCTGGGTTAAAAAAGGCGACGTTGCTCGGACTCATGGCGTCAATGAATTGCCGCGCAAAGAATTTTGCGCGGCGCACCGTCTTAACATCAACGCCCTCAGTCGCCTGAATCGACGATATGACCGCTTCGCTGGCGATCAGGTAAGCTTGCTTCAATGCACTAAGCGACGGGTTGTCCGTCCACATACCATGCGTAAAGCGCTTGTCTCCTTTTTCAGGCACGATCACTTCGGCCGCCGGCTCTCCGAGCGCGCGCCCTGCACTTTGTTTCACAAGACCAATCCAAGCGTCCGCCAATTTTTGTTGCGAGCGCAGTAGATGCTCGGGATCTGCAATCATCGCGCGCCAAACATCGGTGGACGATCGAACTATTCCAAAAGGATCGAACATCCGCATCAACTCTTCGTTTTTCATTAGTACCGCTTGGTTATTTTTTGTGTGCGGCGACCCCTCTGGTGAACCGTGCGTGTCACCTACGGATCGACGTTGAACGTAAAGCGAACGAGGTGGTTCGCTCTAGCAATCGGCAGAATATGCTCGCGAATGTATGACCGCCAGGAAGGCACATTGCCTGTTTTAATGGCAATACGGAAACGCCATTCTGTATTGAGACGTGCGATGGGGTACGGTGCAGGGCCCAGCACTTCACCGTCGGGATTACCTCGCAACATCTGCGCGACGTGCTGGGCTGTGCCCGCGGCGCCGGAGCGGTTACGCCCAATGATGCCAACGTAGACCAATCTCTTAAATGGAGGATACCCTATCGCTTTACGCTCGGACAGTTCTCGTTGCGCGAATCCATCGTAGTCATGCTGCGCCGCGGCTACGACGGCGGGATGTTGCGGAGCGTAGGTCTGAATGAAGGCTTCACCGGCGCCGGCGCGTCCGCTGCGCCCGCACACTTGAATCATCAGCGAGAAAGCCCGCTCTGTGGCGCGAAAATCTACAACGTGCAGGCCAATATCGGCCGCTACAACACCGACCAGCGTAACCTGGGGAAAATCAAGGCCCTTTGCGACCATCTGTGTGCCCACCAAAACGTCAGCGTTCGTTTCGAAGTCCCTCAGCAACCGCGCATGGTCGCCGACACGCGTGGTTGTATCGCTGTCCATGCGAACAATGCGGGCCGTGGGAAACAGGCGCTCGACTTCCTTCACAACCGTTTGCGTTCCAACGCCGAACTCGCGAATGGAAACGCTACGGCACTTGGAACACGACGTTGGAATCAGGCTTTGCGCGTCGCAGTAGTGGCAGCGCAAAAGATTTTCGGAGCGATGCACCGTCATGCTCACGCTGCATGAACGGCACTTCGGGACGTATCCGCAATCCCGGCATAACATGAAACCGGCGCTGCCCCGGCGGTTCACGAACAACACGGCTTTATCGCCGCGCTCCAGCCGCGTTGCAAGCGCCCGTGTGAACTCGCTACTAAAAATTCTACGATTCCCGGACTCGAACTCCGCTCGCATGTCGACAATGCGCGTTGCGGGCAGGGCGACGTTCGTCGCGCGCCGCGGCAGTTGCAGCAGCGCAAGCCGACCGGAGCGAGCGGCGGCAAAACTTTCCAACGATGGCGTTGCACTTCCCAAGAGCAAAATACCGCGTTCGAGCTGCATCCTGTACCGCGCGACCGCTATTGCATTGTACCGTGGCGCCACATCTTGCTTGTACGACGACTCATGCGCCTCATCGACAATCAACAGGCGCACCGACGGTAGTGGTGCGAACACTGCACTGCGAGCGCCGACCACAACGTCGACCTCGCCGCGCTCGCAGGCATGCCATGCGTCGTATCGTTCCCGTTCCGACAGCGCCGAGTGCAGCACGGCAACCCGGCGACCAAAGACGTCCTCGAAACGCCGGACCGTCTGCGGCGTTAAGGAGATTTCAGGTACGAGCACCAGCGCCCGTCCGCCACGGTCGACGACGCGTTTGATCGCCTCAATGTAGACGAAGGTCTTGCCGCTGCCGGTGATGCCGTGGAGGAGTGCAGCGGCGAATTGCTCGTCAAGGAGCATTCGGTCGATTCTGTCGATCGCATGCGCTTGCTCGGGAGTCGCATGGAACTGCGGCGGATGTGCAGGGCGACGTTCCCGCCCGCCCGGTGGAGCTACTTCTTCTTCGAGCAGCGCGGCGGCTTTCACCGCCCGGGTAATGAGCGCAGGCGAGAAGCCAGCGAGCAACGCATCGGCGCGCTGCACGCCGGGGCGCTTCTGCACGAACTCAAGGAGCGCGTTCAACCGGAGTCCGCCAAGCGATGCGGGCCCCGGCTGGAGAACGCGGACGCGATACTCGTGCATGCGCGGCCCCACGAATGTACGCTCTCGCTTGAGACTCCCGCCCCGAACGAGTGCATTAATTGCTCGTAGGAGGATCGCACGTTCCCCGGCGCGGCGCGCATGAGGATGGCGCAGCAGGGTTTCGACGGAAAAACTGTCCCCGAGATCGCTCCAGATTACATCGAGAAGCTGTTGCGGCACCGTAAGGTTCGCACGCGGCGACATCTGGCTTGTCTTTGTCAAACGATCGACGCTTCGCGGCAGTGCGGCAGTGAGAATCACCGCGCTGAGCGCTTCACGCAGCGTGCAGAGGTACTGCTCTGAAATCCATCGCGCTAGCTTTAGACCGAGGACAGAAAATGCGGCCGGGACCTCGGCCCGGGCGGAGATTGGGCGCAGTCTAGCGTCCGAGCCGATCGTTGCCGCTTCTGAGACGACATATCCCAGCGTCTCGCGCTTGCCGAGGGGAACGCGGACAACGTCTCCAATTCCAAGCGCAAGGCCGCCCGTATCATACGTCAGCGGAAGGTCGAATTTCGATGTGCGAATCGCGGGCAAGACATCGATGACACGGGTGCGACGTACTGAGGCGTTCAAGTTTTTGCAGCCGTCAACTCACCTTGTATAACACTCCCAGTACAGCGCTCGATCACGGCGCGGACCGCCGCCTGGCTTACGGTAATCCCAAACTCGACGTCTCCAATGGCGCGCGGCAGAACGAATCGTAAGCGTCCTTGCCGCCTCTTTTTATCGCTCAGCATCGCAGCGAAGATCTTAGAGGCGCTTTGAGCGGTAGACAACGGAAGTTTCAACAACGTCAGGAGCGTGAGAACGCGCAGGTGCTCTGCTTTGGAAAAGCGGCCCGTACGCAAAGCGAGCAAACCAGCGGCACGCAGGCCAACAGAAACCGCAGCACCATGGGAAATGTGATAAGAGCTCGCACTTTCCAGGCCGTGCGCAAACGTGTGCCCCAGGTTGAGAATCTCGCGGGCGCCATGTTCCATCTGGTCATCATGGACGATCATGGTTTTGACCCGAACCGAATCTGCCACAACGCTTTCCCACGGCCATTTCCCAAAGGGATGAGGCGCGAGAGTTTCCAGGCTTTCGAACAACTCATCACCTTCGATGATAGCATGCTTGACCATCTCCGCTAAACCCTCGCGAATGTGTGCGTACGGAAGTGAGCGCAGAGCATCGATATGCGCGAAAACGGCAAGCGGATCGCGAAAGATGCCGGCAAGATTCTTGCCGCGGGAGAGATTTACGCCGGCCTTACCACCGAACGCGGCGTCTACCATCGCAATCAGTGTTGTAGCGACGTGAATGTAGGGCACGCCGCGCATGTAAATTGCAGCAGCGAACCCGAACAGGTCACTCGCGACGCCGCCGCCGATCCCAACGATAGCGGTATCGCGAGACGCCCCGATTTTTGATAAACATTCCAAGATCGATCGGGCGGTTTCGAACGTTTTACGGCGTTCTCCTAAAGAAAAACTGCACAGTTTGAAGCGTCCGGCAATGCCATCGGTGAGGTCCCTGGCGATCCCTTCTACGTTTCGATCGCATAGTACGACGAAACGCTTTATGTTCGGTTGTCTCAGAAACGCGCGCAGGGGACTGCGAACCGATTGGGAGACGACGATGGGATATCCCAAATCGTCGTTCTGGATCATAGGGAAAGCTTTTTCGTATGCATCCACTCCACGATGTGCTTTACGATCTCTGCAATTTTTAAGTCCGTTGCTTCCACCGTTAAGTCAGCCTCCGCGTACCACGGAAGCCTAGCTGCATAGAGGTCCCAGAGCTTCGAACGGCTCGGGGCGCGTCCTAAAACGGGGCGCACGCGCCGGGCGCGCCGCAACCGGCCAAAAATCCGTTCCGGCGCCACCTTGATAAAGACCCGATACGCGCGCTTGCGCAACAATTGGCGCGTCGGTGAGCACCCGAGCGCTCCTCCGCCAAGTGCCAGAACAGCCGGTTCCTCACTGAGCGCCCGCGCAATAGCCTCACGTTCGTATCGCCGAAACGCCGGCTCCCCCTCAGAGTGAAAAATGTTTTCAATCGGCCCGTGACCTTGCGCGATTACATCGTCAATGTCCACCAACGGCATGTGCAGTTTTCGCGCTACCTGTTTACCGATGGTCGATTTTCCGGCTGCCATAAAACCAACGAGGGCAATATGGTCTCTCACGAAGGAGTCTTGTCGAACAAATTTGCCGCGGCGTCACGCGACCGCCGAAGATTGTCTTGCGTCTCCTCAAGCGAGTCTCCGCCGTACTTTTCCAGCACTGGCGCCATTAAAGCCAATTGTACCATCGCTTCGCCGACGAGTGAAGCTGCCGGCACTACGCACACGTCGCTGCGCACGACGGTTGCCGGCGCATTTACTCCTTCGTGCAAGTTCACCGAAGGTAGTGCTTTGCTCAATGTTGGGATAGGTTTGACGGCTGCCCGCAAAACGACGGGTTGCCCGTTCGACATTCCGCCCTCAATGCCGCCGGCGCGGTTAGAACCACGCGAGATGCTCCCGCCCGCGGCCGTAAAGATGTCGTGGGCCGCTGAGCCCGCCCGCGGCGCAGCGCCATCGCCGACTTCGACTGCCTTGACGGTTTGCATTCCCATCAGTGCGCCTGCGAGCACGCCATCGAGCCGCGTTTCAGGCTGCCGATTTGAGCCGATTCCGGCCGGCAAACCGGTAGCGCGCACGACAAAGATGCCGCCCAGTGTATCGCCCGCAACTTTTGCCGCATCGATTGCTTCCATCATCGCCGCAGCAGC
>JALZBG010000004.1 GCA_030947645.1 Vulcanimicrobiota bacterium
GGTTACCATTGCGCGCGCTGCCGCCACCTTCACGTATCCTGCGCGCTTTATGCTCGTCGCGTCAATGAACCCCTGCCCTTGCGGCTATCGCGGGAGCCGGACTGCGGACTGCCGCTGCGATGACGGTGCGGTTGCGAAGTATGTCGCCAAGCTTTCCGGACCGTTACTCGACCGCATTGACTTGCAGATCGAAGTGGGCCGGGTTGCCTTCGATGAGATGATCAAGCATCAGCAGAGCGAGCCTTCGGCGGTCATTCGCAGGCGGGTGGAAGATGCACGCGCAAAGCAACGTCAACGTTATAAATCGACCGGCGTATTTTGCAATGCAGAGCTGCCGACCAACGGCGTGCGCGAACATTGTGCGCTGGGAGCGGACGCCATGGCGCTCTTATCCCGCGCGTGCGCCCAGCGCCATTTCTCAGCCCGGGCGCTGGATCGCATCGCGCGCGTTGCGCGAACGATCGCCGATTTAGCAAACGATGAAACAATCTCAAACCAGCACGTCGCCGAAGCGATCCAATACCGCTCGCTCGAACGCCTCGACCGCCGCGCCGCCTAGCGGCCCGGGCACGCGCTAATTTTCGGGCGGGGCGGGGGCGTCGTTTTCGATCAAGGCTTCGGACCGAAGATCCGACCAGAACGCATGCGGAACCTTCGTCTTGAGCGACGTGTAGTCCGCGAGCACCTGTTGCGGATTCGCGCAGCCGACGACCAGTGCTGCCGCGACGTCCGGCGCCCTCGAGAACTGCAATGCAGCCGTGCGAAGGTCTACACCGTGCCGCGCCGCAACCGCGTGCAGCCGATTGCGCTTCTCGATCGCCTCTGCGGGAATCTTATAATTCTCCTTGCCGTAATTGAAGCGCGCACTGCCGCTGATGAAACCGGCGTTGAGCGACGAGCCGACGACAAACGTCATCCCGCGCTCTCGCGCCTTTGGAAAAACCTGATGCAGCGCCTTCGCATGATCCATCAACCAATATTGACGCGCCAAGAGGCACACGTTGGCGTCGGCGATGTCCATCAACTTCAGAATCGGTTCGGGCGAGTTGACGCCAAGCCCCCCCAGCCTTTAATCACGCCTTCGTCGCGCATCTTGCTCAGCGCCGGAAATGCGCCTTTGCGCGCGATCTCGAACTGCTCTTCCCACGGCCCGGGCAGCCAGGTATTATCCGGTGAGAGATCGTGAACGAAGACGACGTCGAGCGCATCCACGCCTAAACGCTGCAGGCTGTCTTCGATCGAGCGTTTTACGCCGTCGGCAGTGTAGTCGTAACGCAGGTTGTTCGGCGAGCGGGTGAACGGAAAGTACTCCTTCGCGTCGTTGTCGCGCGACGCCGTGAGTAATTTACCGACCTTCGAGGAGAGGACGTACTCGCTGCGTTTCTGTTTGTGCAAAAAGCTGCCCAGACGCCGCTCTGCGAGTCCTAGACCGTACCACGGGGAGGTGTCGTAGTAGCGCACCCCGGCGTCCCACGCCGCTTCGATTGTAGCGTACGCGCCTTCATCGGTGACGTACGCAAACTCGTTGCCGAACGGCACGCCGCCGAGACCAAACGGTTTTCCTCGAAAAATTTCAGCGTTCATGCCATACCCTTACGCCACACCCGCGAGTAAACTCCCGCCCTAGTACAAAGTTGCATCTGTTGGATACACATTGGTATCCTGCCTGATACAAATATGTACAATAAACCGCTATGGACACTGTCTTGGGGTCCGCTATCCGGACCGACACTCTTGGGGGCGGTCGCCGTCTAAATCGCAGCCGCGCTGCCGAGAATGGTCGCTTGCTCGGATATCGAGTCGTGGAAATTCGACGTGCCATCATTTCACTCGAACGCGCGGGAGTTATGGGCACCGCCCGTTGGAGCACCGCCCGTTGAGGCACAACGCGTTTAGCGAACTCAGCCCGCGCTTTGAAGCAGGCAATGAGCTTTACGCGCTGCTTCTTCGCTTGAGCAAGCTACCCAAATACCAAAAAAGGATGGAACGTCCGTCGCCACCCACGCGCAATGGAAAAGCTCTGTGAATCTCAAAGGTCTCACCCTCACCGAAGTAGCGGCCGTTGTGGCGGAATAATCTTAGCGCGCCGGATCGATGTCGCAGTCGTCCGGGCATGCGGTTTCCGAATCGTGGCGCGATACCCAAAAGCTTCAACCACCCGCGATCTGGTTTTGTTGACATGCTAATCATGTACGGTCAATTTGAGGGGACGGATTCGGCCCGTTCGAATTTTCGCGATGGTGTGCGCGGCGAAACCAGCGGTACGTCGGCGCTGAACAGGAGACGGAATAACAACCATGGGCCGTAGTTATGAAAAAGTTATTACGGGAGCCTTGCTGCTCGTCGAAGCCGGCCTTCTGCTACTTGGCGAGAGCCGCTCACCGCTCCGCCGGCCTCGAGAATCGCGCGAGACGCGATTCTTGCGTAACGGTGTTCTGGGGGGGCTCGCGGTTGCCGCGACGGTGATGCTGGAAACGCCGGTAGTCATGCGTGTTGCCGCCGCCACCGAGCGGCGCGGATGGGGGTTGTTACCCCGCCTCGGATTCTCTCCCTGGGTCCGCACGATCGCGTCGATCACACTTCTCGATTACGGAATGTACGTGTGGCACGCAGCGATGCATCGCACTCCCATCCTATGGCGATTGCACGTTGTCCACCACGCCGATCGCGATTGCGACGTCACTACGGCAATGCGAATTCACGCCGTCGAGATCGCCCTTTCTGTTGCGGTTCGTGTCGCGCACGTCGTGTCGCTTGGCGTGAGGCCGGGAGAATTCGCAATCTGGCAGCGACTCTTCGCATGTTCGGTCCTCTTTCATCACGCGAACCTGCAATTGCCGGCGGGGCTTGACCGCGTCCTCGGAACGGTTCTGATGACGCCGCGGCGACATGGCATTCACCACCTCGCGCGCCGCGACGTACAACACGGAAATTGGTCGAGCGGTCTTATTATATGGGATTGGATGCACGGGACGCTGCGCAACGGCGATTCATCCGGCGAAGTCGGTGTTCCCGCGTATCGGGGCGAAATTGACGTGACGCTCCTCAAGATGCTCGCGCTTCCATTCATCCCGCAGCCGAATGCGTGGTGCTCGCGTTGAGTGCTCCGACTTACGATCTCGCTGTGATCGGCGGCGGTGCGGCCGGGCTCGCCGCCTCCGCGACTGCCGCGGCGCTCGGAGCGAAAACAGCCCTCATCGAGGCCTCGCGGTTCGGCGGAGATTGCACGTGGAATGGCTGTGTGCCGAGTAAAACTCTGTTGCGCGCCGCAGCGGCCGCAGCGCAGGCACGCGGTGGCGAGTGGCTCGGAATCGAAGCCGAGCCGCGGATAACTGGAAAGCGGGTCTTCGAGCGCGTGCGTGCCGTCCGCGAACGCATCTACGCCGAATCCGATTCGCCGGCCGCGCTCGCGCGTTATGGTGTCGAGACGTTCCGCGCGACTGCACGCTTTACCGATCCCCACACGCTTGCGCTCGAGGGCGACGCGCCGGAGACGCTTACCGCGCGCCGGTTCATCATCGCGACGGGAAGTCACCCCTTGCCGCTCGATCTCGGTGTTCCAACACTCGATTCGGAATCGATTTGGGAAATCCAGACGCTGCCTTCGCAGATGATTATCATCGGTGGCGGCCCCGTCGCAATCGAGATAGCGCAAGCGTTTCGGCGTTTGGGTGTAGCGGTCACCGTAATCACCGAAGGACCACGAATCCTTTCGCGCGATCATTGCGAAGCAGCGCAAACCGTGGCGCGTGCGTTGCGCAATGAAGGCGTTAGGATCCTTACCGGACGGCGTGTGACCACTGCGTCGAACGCCGACGGAGTCGTCAGCGCGCAACTCTCCGACGGAACGGTTCTACACGCGGATCGTCTCTTCGTCGCAGTCGGCAGAGCGGCACGGATCGACAGTCTTGACCTAAGGCGCGCCGGTGTCGAAGTCGGCGACGCCCTCATCACCATTGACCGGCGCTGCCGCACAAGCCAGCGGCATATCTATGCCGCGGGGGACTGTGCAACGACGGCGCGCTTCACGCACGTTGCGGAGCGTATGGCCGGCATCGCGGTGATGAACGCAGTCGTCGGTATGCCAACCTATTTCGATGCGAGCGCCGTGACCTGGACGACGTTCACCCATCCGGAACTTGCTCAGGTCGGCCCGACCGAGCTGGAGCTGCGCAAAGCTCGTCATCGCTTCGTAGAAGCTCGCTTCCCGTTTACGCGGCTGGATCGCGCTATCATTGACGGGGCGGAGGACGGCTTCGTTTCGATCCTCACGACGCCTCGCGGTCGAGTTCTCGGCGGAACAGTCGTTGGTCCGCGCGCGGGCGAACTCATCGCCGAAATTGCGTTAGCACGGTCACGGAGGCTTCATCTGCGTGCGATCGCCTCAACCCTTCACGTGTATCCAAGCTACGCAATGGGCGTACGCCGAGCGGCTGACACCGCCCTTATTCGAGCGCGGACCGCTTCGGTTCTGACGGCACTTCGGTTTCTCCGCGGCTTACGAGGGACGCCTCCGCCGCTTGAAGTTCTGCTCCCATAGTGCTATGCGCAGCGTAGAGGCGGCCGAGTCGACGCGGCGGGACTCCCAGTTTGTACAGAGCGAAGATTGTTGTCCAGCGCAGAACAGTCGCGACAATGCGGCCGCGGTAACGGCGAGAGGAAGATCGTACGACCCCTTCGAGCCGTCGCGTGCGGCCTGCGCGCTGCAGCCGCTCGACGAATTGGGCGTCTTCCAAAATCGGAAACTCGGCGAATCCGCCGAGCGCCCAGAATACCGTCGTTCGAACGAAGATGCCCGAATCGCCATACCAAACACCGAAGAGCTCACGTTTCATCATGTAAACGAAGGTGAGAAATTGGCCTGCGAACGACGTGTCGTCAAACGAAAACGTGAAGTTGCCACCGACGATTGCGCGCTCGAGCAATGCTGCGCGAATTTGTCCAAACGCATCGCGCGGCAGGATGGTGTCCGCGTGCAAAAACAACAGAACGTCTCCTGTAGCGAGCCGTGCGCCGGCGTTAAGTTGCAGGCCGCGTCCCCGTTCGGAGCGTACCGTCGTTGCGCCGGCCGCGCGCGCCGTGTCGAGCGTACCGTCGGCACTTCCGCCGTCAGCGACGATCCATTCCCACGGCCCCTCCTGAGCCGCCAGTTCTCGCGCCCGGTCGATGAGGTTTTTCGCCTCGTTCAACGCCGGCGTCACAACCGAAATTTTCAAGCTGCGTGCACCGTGCGATTCTGTCGATGAACGCAATCGACAAGCCGCGGCGTGCAATCGCGATAATGGCGAAGGCGCCGCTTCCGGGTCAAGTGAAAACGCGCCTCATCCCGTTCATGAACGAAAGCGACGCCGCTGCACTCGCAGCAGCGTTTACAGCCGACATCGTGTCGCGACTCGTCGCGCTTGCACCAGCACTCGATACAACGCTGTTCTTGTATTACACACCGGATGATGGTGCCCGTGAACTTCGCGGACTCATCGGTGACGTAACGCTTCGTCCACAAGGCACGGGCGATCTTGGACATCGAATGCGTAGGGTCGCATCCGCGCTGCGCGCAGAAGGCTTCACACGAATTATATTGGTGGGGGCGGATAGTCCCACGCTCCCTGATGCGTGTTTTGGTGCCGCGTTCGACGCGCTCGACGGGGGCGCTCAGGTCGCCATTGCCCGCGCAAGCGACGGCGGCTACGTTCTGCTTGCCGTTGACGAACCGCACGCCGTGCTTTTCGAGGAGATTCCCTGGGGTACCGAGATGGTGTACGGCTTGAGCGTGATGCTCGCGCGAAAGGCGGGTTTGGCTGTGCAAGAAATGGCAGGTTGGTACGACGTCGACAACGCCGACGACCTGGCGCGCCTGCGACTCGAACTCAATCACGGGGCAAGTGATCTAGCCCCACGCACTTCTCGTCTGCTGGCCGAACTTAACTGTTGAGAGCGCCCGACCGGGCGCAGACATTACGCTCAAGCGACCTTGCGCGTTCGCTCCGGCAACTCCGCAGCATAGCGAAGCATTGCCGCAACAGCGCTATCAAGCGGACGTATCGTGCGGGTGAGGCGCTCGCCGACATCGAGCCTGCCTTCGGTGATCGTCGGGCTTGCCGGACTCCAAAAGGCGCCATCGACGGTGATCGTCAACTCGGGGGGGACGTCCGCTGGCCCAGCGGTCTCGCCGAGGCCTGCTGCGATGGCTGCCCCGCGCGCGATGATCGGCCGCACAACCTGATCCTCGCCTTCGATTCCATACGATAACGCGAGCTCGCGCAATGCCGCTATGTCTTCGGGCTGATCGTCGATCAGCGACGCCCCAATTCGCACATGGAGGCCACGTGCGCGCAGGCGGGCGAGTCCAGAGAGAGCACGTGCGTGCGAACCTTTACCGCGAAAGCGATCGTTTTCGGTGGCCTGCGCGGCGTCGACTGAAATCTGCAGCGCTGCCGGAAGGTTCGCGAGCTGCGCAAGACGCTGGGCAACGAAACGTTCGGTAAAC
The DNA here is from genome assembly GCA_030947645.1 of Vulcanimicrobiota bacterium. Taxonomy (GTDB): domain Bacteria; phylum Vulcanimicrobiota; class Vulcanimicrobiia; order Vulcanimicrobiales; family Vulcanimicrobiaceae; genus JALZBG01. Next base: position 6,488 of record JALZBG010000004.1, read on the forward strand.
AGCGTGCCGTTCGTAAGTACGACAACAGGAAGTCGGCGAGCAAGTGCCGCGACGAGTTCGGGCATGTCACGTCGAAGAAACGGTTCACCACCAGTCACTCCAAATGCTGCGAAACCGAGGCGCACCGCATCGTCTGCGAGTGCCAGAATCGTGGCGCCATCCAGTTCGCGCTTGGGTGCATGCGGCGACGACGAGGTCAGGCAGTAGCGGCAGGCGAGATTGCACTGATAGTTTGTGTAGAACCAGATCCGCTCGCCGATCGTGCCTTCTGCGATGGCGTCGCGAACAGCCTCTGAATCCATATCCTTGCTACTTTGGGTCATGGGTTAAATTTGCCACTTCTAACGACTTTGGCGCGGTAAGGAAGCTCACAGACCGCCGTTGCGCGACCCCCGCCTAACCGCGGCAAAGAGCACTGTTTTTAACGGCTGATTCAGTTCCCGCTGCTCACCGAGGTATTCGATGATTAGCCGTACTTCGGCACTCTCTGACGACTTACCTGACAATGGATGTTACCGTCGGTCGTGACGCTAAAACAGGTAATGCTTAAAGTTGCTCGTTGCATCGTTCTAGGCTGCGATCACGCTACAGACTTGGCATTTGCATTGGAACGTCGGAATGCGCAGTTGCAGCCTGCAATTCGTGGACCACCCATTGCCGATCGGATCCCAGCGATTGCGCGTCAATGCTCTGGAGAAGCCCATAGAGCGAGCGCGGGTTGCGAGGATTTCGACGCAGGTCGTTGCGGAAAATCGCCGCCGCTTCCACGAACTTTCGCTTCTTGAACAACGATGTGCCAAGAGCTTCCCGCACTGGGAAGTACCAATCCGGAGGCTCAATATACAGCAAGGCATCCTGGTCCCTCACTGCTTGAGCGAGCAGACCTTCTGAAGAGGTTTCATCTCCCCGCGACTGCGCAATTTTAGCACTTAATACGTGTTCGGCGAGCCTCAGTATCGAATTCGAGCCGTTGTAATTTCCCGGCAGTGGTTCCACCTTGAGTCGAACATTCTGAGCACGAACGGCTTCAAGCTCTCCAGCGGCTAGCTGATGTTCCCCCATTGCCGCATGTGCCATTCCACGACAGTAATGCCATATGGCAATCCGAAGCGGTTCATTCTTATCGGGTTTAGGCTTTGGGTACATGATTAAGTCGTGCCATTGCTGAAATCTAGCAAGCGTGAATAATTCCGGCACAACGGCGTTCTGTCGCTTCATGCGACGTGCGGCCGCGATCGCTCCGGCATAATTGCCCTCCATGCTATATGCGGAGTTAAGAAAAGCCAAATTATGATCGTAATAACCGGATGCTTCAGGATCGGTTTTTGAGTTTGTGCTGAGATATGCGGTGTCGTGCGCCGTTGCATGCTCGTTGCTGCGAACGGCCGCGTCATAGAAACCGGTCCTCATAAAAATATGTGCCGGCATGTGGACTAGGTGCGCTGCGGCGGGCTCGAAATCCATCTTGTTCAAGCGCTCTGCAGACGGCAACGCTCTCTCGGGCGTAAGCGAAGCCTCAACGGCGTGAAGGTAGTAGTGATTCGCACCGACGTGCCCGGGATCACGTCGCAACACCGATTCAAGGGTATCCACAATCGTTTGCGTCCCCACAGCGGGTCTGCCGGAGACTGAATAGAGTTGCCAGGGATGAAGCTCCATTCCACTCTCGGCGTAGAGCGTGGCTGCGTCCAGATCGTCCGGAAAAGCTTTCACAAGTTGAGCCATCGCTGCGTTGTAGGCCTTCGCAAGATCCGTTAGCTTGGTTTTTGAATCAGCAGAATAACGTTTGCTCAAGGCTGCGATATATGCCCGCTCGTCAACTGAAGCACCCGAGGACAACATTTCAGCGCGTTGCAGCGCTGTAGATGCCGCTCGTTCGGACGCGGGATCGACTTCGACATTGATATTGGAGCCGCGGGACAACGCGATTCCCCAGTATGCCATCGCCGACTTCGGATCCGCCTTCGCCGCACGCTCGAACGAGCGGCGTGCGGGCAGCCGTGCGTACGAATATATCAACAATAAGCCTTCATCAAACGCCGCTTGAGCTGCTGCGCTAGTCGTCGTGATGGGGTGATGAACGCGCACTGGGAATCCGTTAGCCCGGGCATGAGTATCCGCTGCAAGCGCAGTAGTCATTGACATACACAGAACCAACGCGACAATTCTCACGGCTCAGACCTCCAGCGCCGCACCCGTCTTGCGTTCCCGGTCATACACTAGGTCAGGCGGAAGCACGGGTTGACGGCTACGAAAAGCAGCGTGGCTCCTAAGTTGAGAACAACCATTGGAATACGCGCCTAAAAAATTGTACCTCAGTCGCCCGCCGTTGCCAAGTCCCGAACGGAACTCTTCTACTCACGGAGGCCGGCCACAAGCGACGTGCTCGCCGCATATATCGAGCGGTGAGGAACCTTTGTGCTCTATCAACCACGGCGGCATCGATGTGTTGCAATGCGATCTGCAATCGTTTCGCGCCGCACTTGTAACGGAGAATCACACACTAATACGTGCATTAACCGATCCGCGAGCCGTAAACGCATCGGCAATACATATTCTGCGAAAACCTGCATGCGGCGAGGCTCGTCGGATGACGGTTTCAGTTTCGCTTTTCGAAAAGCGCTTGATTGGCCCTTCCGGAAATGCTAACCGCGAATTCTGCTGTGATTTGTGACTTTTGATTGCTTGCCGTGCGCGAAGATTTCCGATCTAGCGAACGAAAAAGCAAGTTCAAGGCAGGACGTCGCCTTTACCGGCGCTCTCGATTATCAACCCAAAGTAGGGATTGCAAAAGCCCAGTATAAGGCGCTAACATGCATTGCGCTTTTGGAGGGTTGTTATGTCTTTAGAGATTTTGAGTACTCTTGCCTCATTTGCAACGTTCGTCGTTATTGCCGCAACTGCAATTGCAGCCATCGTTCAATTGCGCCATACTCGGGGCAGTAACCAGATCGCAGCAATCACCGAACTCCGCGAAACCATGGAAAGTGCGGAATTTCAGGCCACGCAGAATTTTGTCATGAGCGCGCTACGAAAAACATTGGAGGACCCCGTATTCCGTTATCAGATTCTGAACAGACCAGCAAGAACTAGTGAGAACCAGACGCTCATCGGCAGAATAACCACCGTCGGCAACTATTACGACGGCATCGGCGTGCTCGTGAAGGCCGGGTTTGTTGATCGGGGGCTCACGCTAGAATGTTTTGCTGACAACATTTGTGACGCCTGGGACATGCTTGCTCCGGTGGAAGCTATCTTTCGGCGCGGAGGCAACGTACGCGGTTGGGCTAACTTCGAGTATCTTACGGTGTTGGCACAAGACTGGCTTGCTGCTCATCCTAACGGTACATATCCGCCCGGGGTGCGTCGTATTGAGGTGAAAGATGTTTGGCGTAATGCCGATGCGCAATATTCCGCATCGTTAGCAACGGCGTAGCGGCCCGCTGCTTCGAACTTCGGGGGGGGAAGCGTAGCATTCGTGTATGAGATAGCTGGCGCGAGATGAAAATCTGTATAGGCAATCCGGTGGACTTTCCACCGCTATCGCAGTTGGCGCAGGAGCTGCATTGGGAAAGATTTCTGCGTTTCCTGGAAAAGGCGTTAGCGGAGGGAGACGTACTTGTTGCTCGAAGCGGCGATGACATGGCCGGTCTGCTGATATGGAACCGGGGGTTTTTCGCACGCCCTTTCATCTGGTTACTAGGCGTTGCGCCCGGGGCTCGGAATCGTGGCCTAGCTTCGGCGCTAATTCGTAAGGTGGAACAAGCTTGCACGGGCGAACCGTTGTTCATCTCCACCAATAGGTCAAACGCGCCGATGCGCGCGTTGTGCAAGAAGCTGCGCTTTATCGAAAGCGGCTATCTCGAAAATTTGGACCCGGGCGATCCCGAGATTTTTTTCTTCAAACAGTTGTAAGTTGGGGAATGCGGTCACCGCTAAGAAACCCCGGCAATTGCGGCGGCGAAAATTGAAACCCCGTGTAGAATTGCCCGAACGAAGCGTATTTTGCGCTCGCTTCGTCAAAACGCATTTCGTAGATCAACTTTTTGAAGACTAACGGATCGTCCGCATACAAATCCACGCCCCATTCCCAGTCGTCATAGCCAACTGACCCGGAAATCACTTGGGTCACGAGTCCGTGAAACGAACGTCCGATTTTTCCATGATCGAGCATCAACCGGGCTCGCTCTTCATACGGCAGCATGTACCAGTTGATGGTTTCGCCCCGCTTCTTGTCCATCGGATAAAAACAGATGTAGCGGCGCCTCGGCAGGCGGGCCCATAAGCGGCCCGCGTTGCGCGGATTCTTGGCCTGTTCATCCAGAAGTGCATCAAACGCGTCGTTCCATTCCTGCGAATGCGGTTTCAATGCCCGCCTGCCGAGTTCGTTGTGAATTTTCGCCGTCGCTTCGTACAGGCCGAGCTCCAGAACGGACACGTATGATTCGCTTGGAGTTAGAAACTCACGCAGATCCAAACAGTCGACGCGCGCCTGTATCAGCGCTAGTTCATCGAGGCCCTTGGCATAGTGCGTGAGCATAAGGTCGCCTTTGTGCCCCAAGAGTTGCGCTAGCCCAATGTCTGCGTCTTGCGAAGCCGCGACTTCATTCAATAGAATGACTGCTTGGCCAAGCGCGGCGTCACGCTGTTTGCTCGGCTGCGTCTGCCACGCGCGTCGCGCAACGTGAAACATACGATGAAGGATCCACCATCCTTCCAAACTCTCGGGAACGTCGGGATGCCTCACGCTTTGGTCAGCGCGCGAACTCGGCGGACTTCGGCCTGAACTTCCGCTTCCAGCGTTTCCGGACGTTCGCGGTATTTGGCCCACAATTGAGGCATCTGCGCAATATCATCCAGCACGCGTGCAAAGACGGCATTGACCGGCGTTGGTACGCCGTAGCGCAGGCCGGCAGCGGCAACCGCACCATTGAGAACGTTGACCTCGGTCAACTCTTTGCCCGCTCGCAAATCCTGCAGCAGCGACGGTAGCTTGCGACCCCGCGCGCCGGCGATGCGGTTTCCGAGCAGCGAGCGGGCGACTGGGCTCGGGAGGGTCGCAATGCCATGCAAAATGCGAACGGGATAGTGCGGTAAATCGACCAGCGATAACGACATTGCTTGCATAACGGCGCGGACTTCGCGAAGCGCTCGGACCTCGAGCGTGAACACTTGATCGTAGTGAACCAGGCGGTTGGGCAGCACGTTCAAGATCGCGCAAGAAGCGTTGGCAATGATATTGAGGGATAGTTTCGACCATTTCAGTGCCCGCCAGTCGGGCGCAACTTTTACCTTCAGGCCGCTGCTTCCGAATGCCGCCCACAGCCAATTATGCGGGTGCGTTCCCAGCGGCGCAAAGGCGATGCCTCCCTCCTGCGTGGCATTTGTTTCCCCGTTTTCGCCGCGGTCGACCGGCACCGTCAGCGCGCACGCGACAACGGCGCTTTGTCCGAAGGCTTCGGCAAGTTTTTCCTCATTGCCGATACCATTTTGCGGAGAAATGAACACGCAGGTGGATGGATTGCTGATTGCTTGGCGCAGCGTTTCGATAGCGCAGTCCGTGTCATACGCTTTCACCGCCACGATTGCAACGTCGGCTTCCACCGGCGTCACAACCTCGAGCTGGCGCGGCGCATAGGAAACGACGTTACCGATGTCCGCGAGCAGATGGCCCAAGTATGTCCCAACGGCTCCCGCTCCGACGATGTAGACTCTCATCGGCTCCCTCCATCGGTACGCGCGGTGCCGGTTGATCCGAAGCCCCCAACGCGCGCAGTTTCATCTAAGGAGAAGACAGTTACAAAGTCCGCTTTCGATACGGGCGTCACTACAATCTGAGCGATGCGATCGCCGCGCCGAACGACAAAGGGCTCGGTTCCAAAATTCGCGATGAGTATGCCCAACGGGCCGCGGTAGTCGGAATCGACCGTGCCGGGACTATTGAGCAACGTCACGCCGGATGTGAGAGCCAGACCACTACGCGGACGAATCTGCGCCTCGTATCCCGGCGGCAATGCGATCGCGAGACCGGTAGGAACGAGCGCGCGCGCTCCAGGCAACAGTGTGAGATCATCGTGGACGGCAGCGAATAAGTCCGCACCGGCGGCGTTGGGAGTCATGTAACTTGGAAGGGGCAACCCCTCCGCTTCAGGCAGCCGTTGTACTGCGACTATCAGTGGCTCGGGCATCAGCGGGCTCAATTGGCAAGCAGCGCTGCCAATTCTTCTTGAAAGCTTTCGACATCGCGAAACGAGCGGTACACGCTCGCGAAACGGATGTACGCCACCTTGTCCACTTTGCGCAGGGCTTTCATGAGGTGCTCACCGATCAACGTCGCAGAAACCTCGCTTTCGCCGCGCGAAAACAGGTCGCGTTCCAACTGGGCGGTTACTCCTTCCATCTGCGCTGCCGAAACGGGGCGCTTTTCGCAAGCCTTCCTCAAGCCGTTTATGATTTTCTCGCGGCTGAATTGTTCGCGACGCCCGTCTTTCTTAACAACGAAGAGCCGCGGCGCTTCCATGCGCTCGTAGGTAGTAAACCGGTGCTTGCAGGCAAGACATTCTCGGCGTCGGCGTACTACGCTTTCATCGTCCCGTGAATCAACGACGCGCGTTTCACTCTTGCGACAGGTCGGACACGTCAGAGGCGGCCCCTTACTTTAAACCGCACTGCGCAGTTTAGAGCTCAAGATACAAGGACCCACATATTGTGGGTTCTTGTATTATAAACCACAAGGGTGCCAGGAGCAAACCGCAGGCGCGCGGTCTGGCGCTGGCTCTAGTGAGCGACCATTCTAATGCTTGGGCGCTCGGTTAATGAACCGGCTGAAGTGCGCGGCCTATGAGGCGGCGCCGATCTTAAACATCTTGGTCCCACATTGCGGACATTTTCCCTCGGTTGCAGGCCGACCGTTCTTCATGGTTATTTGGACCGCGTCTTTCATTTCACGCTTGGATTTGCATTTCACGCAATATGCTTGGGCTGCCACGGTGTACCTCCGACGGTCGTGCGGACCAGTTGTTGCGGCGAGTATTCCTAGAGCGCGCTTACTTTCCCCCTAGCCCTTCACGCCGAAAGCGTGAAGGCGACTCATGGGCCCTTGGGACACCGAGTTCGTGGATCTCGCCTCGATCGTTGCGCTGCGGCCGGCATGTAACGGCGTTTTGACTTGTAAGGGTCTGTACGTGATGGGCTCCTTGGACGGCTTGGCCGCCCCGACCGTCGCGATCGTGGGCACCCGCGCGGCGTCCGTTGCGGGCAAAAGCATCGCCTACCGGCTGGCGTCCGACATAGCGCGGGCCGGCGTCTGCATCGTGTCGGGCTTGGCTGTGGGCATCGATACCGCAGCGCACCGCGGGGCGCTCGAACCGACTGGGGCGACAGTGGGGGTGCTCGGCGGCGGCCATCGACGGTTCTTTCCGAAACGCAATGTCGACCTGGCCGCCCAGATTGCCCGGCGAGGAGGCGCCGTGGTATCTCCGTATCCCCCCGATCAGCCCGCTCAACCGCATCACTTCTTACAGCGCAACGGCATCGTTGCCGCGCTGGCCGACGCCGTGGTCGTCGTTGAGGCGCCGCTTCGCTCCGGCGCTCTGAATACCGCGAATTGGGCAGCCGGAAGAATTCCGGTCCTCGCTTTCCCGGGCGACGTCGATCGCGCAAAGGTCGCCGGCTGCCTGGAGTTAATCCGCGACGGGGCGACTCTGGTGCGCCATGCCGGGGATGTTCTCGCGGCGCTGGGATTGCTCTCAAGCGGTGCTTCCTTCGCTGCCAGCCGCGCAACCTCGCCGCCCGCCGATCCCACGCAGGCGAAGCTTTTGGGGATCCTGGGAGACCTCGAGCTGCCTCTGGATACACTGATTGAAAGTTCCGACCTTCCGGCGGCGCAGGTGTTGGGCGCGGTAACGATCCTTGAAACCGACGGCGTCATCGAACGCCGCGAAGGCGGCTGCATCGCACGCGCTTTATGATCTCGAACGTAACCTCAGATGCATTTTCGAATCATTGCCCGTTGGGAAGGCTCGCGTACCGTACATCGAGCAGTTGCTACGTGATTTCCGCAATCGCATTGCGCCTGATCACAACCTCGAAGAAGAGCCGTAGAGCGGCGGACGTTCCAACCCCCCGAGCCCAATGTCCAATGAAGCTCAGCGCGTACTGAAGTACCTTGAGCCGGCAGATCACGTGGTGGCTGCTCGACCGAATCGGCGACCAAATTCAAGTGGAGAACTTATCGAGCAACGAAGATCGGGCGCAATGAACCCTATCACCACCCAGGAACATGCACCTGGACCGCAGCGCGCACTGGCTGACTTCACGCAAGGATTGCAGCGTGCGATCGACGTGCTCTTCGGCGAAGCACCATCTCCCATTGCTTTTGAGGCACCACGGCGCCCCGAATTCGGGGATTTTTCTACAAACATCGCTTTTTCGCTAGCGCGAATAGCGCGTCGCTCTCCAAAAGATGTCGCCGCACTGCTGATCCAGCGACTCATCGCCGACAGCCCTTACCTGAGCGAGTACTTTAGCGAAATGCGTTCCATCGATGGGTTCATCAACGTAAGACTGGCGCCGCAAGTCTGGCAAGAATGCGTCGAGCAGATTGTTCGCGCAGGAGACACTTTCGGCAAACAGGCGCCCAACGGCCAACATATTTCGCTCGAGTTCGGCAGCGCGAATCCAACCGGTCCGCTGGTGGTGGTGCAAGGACGCACTACCAGTATCGGTGCGACATTGGCGAACGCTTTTCGGTATTGCGGCTACGAGGTCTTTACCGAGTGGATTATCAACGATGCCGGCGCGCAGATAGAGACGTTGAGTCGCTCGCTTTATGCGCGTTACCGGCAAGTGTGGGAACCGAAGTTTCCCTTCCCCGAAAACGGCTACCGAGGCGATTACCTTCTTCCCATAGCCAAACAGATTTCAGAACACGACGGAGACGGCTGGTGCAATACGCCGGAGGAGCAGTGGCTGCCCTACTTCGGGGATCTCGCTCGCGACCGCTTGGTAGCGGAGCAGCAAGCAACGGTGGAGAGGTTCGGTGTCACGTTCGACCTGTGGCAGAGTGAGCGGACCCTCCACGATTGCGGCGCGGTGCAAGCGGGTCTGGAACGGCTGGCAGCCGCGCACGCAACCTTCGATCGCGATGGGGCGCTGTATTTTCGCGCCTCAGCGTTCGGCGACGACAAGGACCGCGTCCTGATACGTTCAGACGGCCGTCCAACCTACTTGGCGGTGGATGTCGCGTATCACTACGATAAGTTGCGCCGAGCCGACCGGATTATCGACATTTTGGGACCCGACCATCACGGCTACATCGGTAGGCTGCACGGTTTGGCAGAAGCGCTCGGATACAAAGGGGCGCTTGAGGTTCTGATCGCCCAGCAAATCACGCTTATGCGCGGCAATGAGCAAGTGTCGATGAGTAAACGGGGCGGGCATATCGTAACGCTCGAAGAGATCCTTGAAGAAGTCGGTAAGGACGCGGCCCGCTTCTTTTTCGTCATGCTGGCACCCGAATCGCCGCTGACATTCGATCTCGAACTTGCGAAACAACAAAACAACGATAACCCGGTCTACTACGTGCAGTACGGGCATGCACGTATCGCCTCGGTGCTGAAGAACACGAGCGCTCAGGACATCAAAAGCTTAGAAACAGCCGTTCCAGTGCTGACGCCGCTGGTTCATGCTGCGGAACTGTCGCTGGCACGTCGCCTATCTGAGTTACCGCTCGTCGTGCAGAATACCGTCCGCCATCTTGCGCCTCATCGTCTTACTCGCTATGCCCGCGACGTAGCCTCCGATTTTCACCAGTTTTACACGGAGTGCCGAATTTTAGCTCCGGAGCAAGAGACCCGCCTTGCCCGCCTCGCCTTATGCATCGCAACAAAACACATCCTCGCGCGGGTGCTGGCGCTGATCGGCGTAACCGCACCGGACTCGATGTGATTCTATTCTAGACTTCCGGGTTGGGGATCGGACCCCCGCAGCGTGGGCGCGACAAAGAACCTCCAGAGAAGTTTTATCAAAGCAGCAGCCGGAATTCCAAGGAGCAGTCCCGGCAGACCGAAGAGTTCGCCACCGGCAAACACTGCAAACATCACGCCAATGGGAGAAACCCCCACGCTTTGCCCCATTATTTTGGGCACCAGCACGTTATCGCTAATGCGCGCTATAGTAAACAGGATCGCTTGCACCCACAACACCATTCCTAGCCCCTGCGGTGCGGCGATAAGCGCGCCGATAACGTGCGCGGCCAGCATACCGACAATCGGAATGGCATAGGCGATTGCGCTGATGATTCCGAGAATCAAGGCATATTTGAACCCGACAAGTGCCAAGGCGATGGTTATCACGATGCCCGTGATGGCACTGACGATCACTTGGCCGGAAATGAAACTGCCGAAAATGCGCGTCATTTCCGTGACGAGTTCGCGGGCGGTACCACGACGGTTTGCAGGAAACATCCCGGCAAAAGCATCCCCAATTTGACGGTCTTGCAGGAGAAAAAAGAATGAAAGAATGAGCGCAGACAGACCGATGAAGATAGCAGTCGCCGTGTCGATGAGCAGCGTCCCGAGTGAAGCCAACGTCCCCGTCAGAAGCGCGCCAATTTTCGCGCTCGCCAAATTTTGCAGGTTACCGAAGGTCGCGGGGACGCTAGAATGCCCGAAGTGCGTGCGCAACAGAGTCTCTAAGGCTACGATCCATCCCTGAGAGGTTCGCAAATATCCTGGCGCGTTCACGATGAGTACCTGACTTTGTTCCAGTGTCGCTGGGACTACCAACACGATGCCCACTAGCGTCAAGATGAACAGCACTGCATAGACCACGATGATCGCCAGCGGCCGCTTCATCCCGCGTTCCTCCAAGTGCACGACGACGGGTTGCACGCCAAACGCGATAAAGGCGGCAATAACGAAGATTGTGATGGTGCGTGGGATTTTGGCGGCGAGCCACAACCCGACGAGGAGGATAACGAATCCCGCGGACCACCAAAGGACGCGCCGAACCACCCCTGAGTTCACAGAGGCTTGCATAGTAACCGCCGCTCCGTAAGATAGCCAGCCGCTTTATACGTACGCTGTGCGGCACGGTTATTTTCGGTGACCATAAGAGCGACGTATGGCAGTCCACGCTCGCGCGCCATCTCTTCGGCGCGCCGCAGGAGCGCCGTCGCTATTCCTTGTCTGCGGTGATGCGGTTCGACGGCCATATACGCAACGAACGCTTGCGGCATCAAGGTCACCTCGTCTGGAAACCCATCCAATAAAAGTAAGAACGCAACGGGGCGATCGTCTTGCAGCGCCAGCAACAAGACGTGCGATTGCTCCCAGACGAACTGCAAAAGCCGATCAAAGCTCGCTTCGAGCATCGTATCGTCGGCATGGCGAAAAGGGGCGACACTATCCCAAAGCGTCCGCGCGCCGAGCTGTGCAACGAACTGATGGTCCGCCGCCGATCCTATGCGCAGCACGGTACCGCTCACGAACGGCGTGAACCGGGATCGGTGACGGGCGTGCCTGCGGCGCATTGCGGGCAATCTTGCGGAGCAAACGATTGCATCGGGATGTCCAGAAGCACCCTAGTGGGTGCTCCAAGATCGACGTCTCCGCGCCGTACGATGATGCCCACGCCGAGTATTCTTGCGCCGCGTTCGCGCACGACGTTCATTACTTCGTGAACCGATCCTCCGGTGGTCACAACGTCTTCCACGATGACCACGCGATCGTTTTCGTTCAGTTCAAAATTTCGTCGCAGCGCTGGGGCGCCGTGCTCTTTTTCAACGAAGATTGATTTGGTTCCCAATTGGCGCGCCACTTCGTAACCTAGAATGATTCCTCCCACGGCGGCGCTGACCACCAGTGTGGGATCATCAGCGGCAAACGCGCGGGCAATCGGTTCCGCTACCAGCTCCACGAGGCGAGGGTCCTCAAGAATGCGGAACTTTTGGATAAACCGATCGCTGTGCAGCCCGGACGAAAGTCGAAAATGACCGCTTAGTAAGGCACGGCGCTCGAGGAGCGCGCTTTCCACATTCTGCGCAATGCTCAATGCGGTTGCATTTGCGCCAAGATGTCGCGCGTCGCTTGCGCCGGATCAATCGCGGCGGTAATCGGACGGCCGACCACGAGATAGTCTGCTCCTGCGGCGCAGGCTTGCGCGGGTGTCATCACGCGTTTTTGGTCGCCATGTGAAGCACCGCTCGGCCTGATCCCCGGAGTTAAGGTCAAGAACTCCGTCCCGAAAAAATTCTTCAAGTCCGCCACCTCATGGGGGCTGCATACAACTCCGCTGCACCCGGCATCGCGTGCAAGCGCCGCCAGACGAATGGCGTTTTCCGCAGGGCCGCCGCTTAAGCCGAGCTCTGCCAAATCTTCGGATGCAATACTGGTGAGGATGGTGACGGCAAATATTAGCGGCGCCGTCAGTCCCAGCTCGGCAGCCCGTTCTTGCCCGGCATCGACCGCGGCTCGCATCATCTCAAGACCGCCCAAGGCATGCACGTTGATGATTCGAGCACCGGGCCGCACCAATGCGCGGACCGCCGCGCCGACGGTGTGCGGAATGTCGTGCAATTTCGCATCGAGAAAAAACCGGACGTCGCGCTCTTGCAGCGAGTGCAGGACCTGCTCTCCATACCCATAGAGCGCTTGATACCCGATTTTGAAGAAAAGGTCGAACTCGACGAGCCGATCGAGAAGCGTTTCGGCAGCCGACGCGCTTTCCAGGTCGAGTGCGACGATCAACTGGCTCACCCTTCATCTCCGCCAACCTGATACGCGTTTGCGAAACCCACGTTGCCTTTTCCGATGATGTCACTCAGCGCACGCAGATTCCGCTCGTTGAGGTACTCGCGCAATTCACTGACGATGCGCACGGGCACGCGCGGGTCAGTAAAATTGGCCGTTCCAATTGAAATCGCGCTCGCACCCGCGAGAAAGAACTCAAGGGCGTCGGTAACCGTTTCAATGCCCCCTTGTCCGATGATGGGAATGGTTACCGCGCGCGCCACTTCGTACACCGCCAACACCGCGATGGGGCGTATCGCCGGTCCTGAAAGGCCACCGGTGACGTTGCCGAGCCTCGGTTTCCACGTATTGACGTCGATGGCCATACCGCGCACTGTGTTGATGACCGACAGTGCGTCCGCGCCGGCGCCCTGGGCTTCCTTTGCAATAACCGCGATGTCCGTTACATTGGGAGACAGTTTCACGATCAGCGTTTTATCGGTCACCGAACGCGCCAGCGACACAGCGCGCGCCGTCAGTTGCGGATCGCAGGCGAACGTCTCTCCTTCGTGCGCGACGTTGGGACAGGAGATATTCAATTCAATCGCTGCAATTTCGTCGCGCTGCGCTAAACGCTGCGTAACGTATCCGTAATCATCCAGCGAAAAACCGGCGACGCTTCCGATTATCGCACACGGTCGTGAAGCAAACTTTCCAACCTCGTGTTCGAGATACCAATCGATCCCCGGGTTCTGTAGTCCAATCGCGTTAAGCATTCCGGACGGCGTCGCAACCAACCGCGACGGCGGATTACCTAAGCGCGGGAAACGAGTAACGCTTTTGAGAACGACGGCGCCGATTGCATCTAAATCGATGAAGGAAGAAAACTCCTCGCCTGAGCCATAACATCCGCTTCCCATAAGCGTTGGAAAAGGAAGTTCGAGCCGGCCTAGACGCACGCAGACGTCAGCCTGCGTCTCAATCACCGGTTACCAACGTAACTCGTCGGACCTGAAAACAGGGCCTTCTTTACAAATGCGAGCGTAGACATGGCCGCTTGCCGAATCATCGGGCTGCGAGTTTGGAGCCTGCGCGCTGTTGCGGTCGAGCGGTACAACGCAACCCCAGCATGCTCCAACGCCGCAGGCAAAGGTTTCTTCAAGCGAAAGTTGCGCCACGACGCGGAACTTTGCCGCAACTTTTGCAAGCGCGCGCAGCATGGGCGAAGGTCCACAACCTAAGATGGCCTGAGGTACATCGGTGCAGCTATCAAGCAATTGGGTCACGTAGCCGTGGTAACCGTAGGAGCCATCGTCGGTTGCACACTGTACGGAGCAGCCCGCATCAGAAAATCGGCGCGAATCGGCAAGCAAACCCTTTGTTCGCGCGCCGTAGTAGAGTCGGACTCGCCCACCGGCCGCCATGATTGCTTCGGCCGCTAACCACAGCGAGGCGATACCGACTCCGCCCGCAACCAATGCAACGTCGTGCGTTTTGAAAGAAAGATCGAAACCATTTCCGAGAGGACCAAAAAGATCCAAACGCGCACCGATATGAAGACCGGCTAGTTCACGCGTGCGGCTTCCGCAGAGAACGAAGAAAATGCTTGCACGGTCGCCCTGCGCTTCATAGACGGCAAGTGCCGTAGCGGCGCTTTCACCGGTAGGCGGAATTACCATGACGAACTGTCCCGGCCGGGTCACACGAACCAACCCCGGCGCGTGTAAACCAAGTACCACAATACCGGGAGCCGGCTCACGGCGGTCGAGAAGAATGGTAGAATGGACGGTAGAAGCACATTCCAACGTCGTCATGCAAGGTGGGTTCTCTCATATTGCAGACATACCATCGTAACCAGGCTTTAACGACTTTATAGTAACAAATTGAACTAGATGCGCCGAACTACCGTTACAAGGGTACAGAGAAAAGGAAGAAAGGAGGGTCCACAACATGGCAGGTCTCATGATCTTCAAATCGTTGGCTGACGCGTTAAGAGCGGGCTATCAGGTTTACGATCGCACCTCGGACGGTTATCTCGTCCGGACGAGAACTGCGGCGGGATGGGCTATGGCCCTGGTTTCGTGTAAATGACCCTTCCCACGACAGTGAAAAAAGGCGCCCTCCAAAGGGGCGCCTTTTTCTACTCCATCATTCCGGATAGCGTGGTCGCAAGCTCCTAGTTCTTTATGTCGGGTGGCGGGACGGGACGCGTCAGCTCAGTGGTGGTACCGGGTCGATAGGCGTAGGGTCCGGGCATTCCCGAGGGTGGTGGGGTTGCCTTGGGGCGTGCCCCGGGCGCGCCGAAGGGCTGCGGAGCGCTAATCCGTGCGCCCGAAAGAATCGCAATGGTGATTTGAGCGATGCCGACGAACATCGGAATTAGTCCGCCTAGCAACCATGGCCCGGGAACCATGACGGGAGCACCCAGTGGGCCACCGCTGGAATGGTAGCCGATGAACGATAATCCAATCGTAAGCGCCAGGCCGACAAAGGCCAGACTTATCCCCCTGTGCAGGGAACGCTGTGCGTTCTCTACCTCAAACATGCCCACTGGCGGAATACTTGCACCGGACTGCGGGGGCGCAGAGCTCGTACTGCCGTAGCGCTGAGCGTTACGCTGATCGACCGGCGGCATCATGCCCATGCGCATCAATTCCATACGTTCTCGATGAGCTAAAATGCGAGAGATAATCCATGCGACGACGATGACGGGAGCTCCGAAGATGAAGAAAATCGCAGCTGCGTCTGTGAGTTGTTCCATTGTTATTGCGCTCCAGTCCTGACAATGGTGACATTGACGTTTCTTAGAACGATGGGGCTCTTCGAGAAGTGGCTCATGTCAGAGCGAAACGCCCCAGCCTGCAAATGTTTCTCGGTTAGAAGCTGCGGCGGGGAGCCCCTCGTTGGGACGAGGAAGTGCGGTGCGTGGAGCGGGGCCGCGAGCGTTGATGATGATCATGGTCTTTCTGTTCCTCCGGTTTGATGGCGTCTATGCCGAAGATACGCCTTGGGGGACGGCATGTTTCAGGGGACGGTCCCGAAACCTTAGAACGGCGCAGACCGTAGATCCAGGGTGGCAACTGCAATGCTTGCGCGCTCAAACACCGCCTACGTAAGACGAGTGGAAGACGGCGAACTCGTGGAAGCGACGCTAAGCGGGCAGTCACATGCATTTGGAACGCTGATAGAGCGCTACGAACGCGCCGTTTACAACCTGTGCTTACGCACGATGCGAAACCCGGAAGACGGCAAGGACGCGACCCAAGAGGCATTCCTGAAAGCGTTTCGCTCCTTGCGGACGTTTCGGACCGGCGCCAAATTCTCGACCTGGATTTTTTCCATCGCCTATCACACGTGTTGCGACCGTTTGGCCGGCCGCAAACGTTTCAGCAACGAGGACCTTCCGGACCGCGCAGACCCCGCCCGAGGACCAGCACAACTAGTGGAAGCGCGAGAAGATGCACGGGCCCTGCGGGCTGCCATCGATGTGCTGCCCCAAAAATACCGTTCAGTCATCACGCTCTATCACCTACAGGGAAAACAATACGAAGAGATAGCAACGGTTTTGGAGCTGCCGGTGGGCACGGTGAAGACGCATCTATTCCGGGCGAAGGAACAATTACGCAAACTATTGAGCGGCTCGTCAGCGGAGGTGGGTAAGTGAAATTTCAAGACGACAACGAGTTGGACCGCGCGCTGTTGGCGCTCCCACTGGAAGAACCGCCTGCCGGTTTGCGGGCGTCGATTCTCGCAGCTACCGTCTATAAGCCCGCGTTTCCCTTTAAAGTTTGGGAGATCTACGTTCTCGGTGCGCTGCTTGCGCTGATCGCCTGGTTTACTGTAATGATTGTGGCCAACGGTGCGGACAACTTTGTGCGAACCCTTACTGTAATCTCTGCGACGCTCCGCGCGACGCTCGGCGATCCCGGGACGCTGCTGTGGATGAGCCTGGGCGGCAGCGCCACGATTTGGATTTCTCTCCTAAATCTAATGCCAGGCCGCGGGGGCAGACGGCTTCTGCGCCGATAAGAAAAACATGATACGCCAGAACGGTGTCTCCCCGCACCGCACTACGCACGTGCGCGCCGAACTTCGAAGGCCACGCATAATCAGGCTGCAATGCCTGTTAAAGCAAAAATTTCCGCAGGACGGCCGCATCGAGCTTAAAGGCGTGTTGTGCCAGGGTGGCTTCTTCGCGGTACCCGCAGCGTTCGAAGAAGATTTTGGCCGGACTACGCGCCGGCACTACGATCGACACCTTATGGCAGTTGTAGTAGTTGGCGACTTCTTCCGCAGCGCACAGCAGCGCTTTACCGAAACCTCGGCGACGATGCTGCCGATCCACAGTCAGCGCGTCGATGTACGCCACTGAGGCGGCGATTTTCATGGCTGTGGCACCAACGATCAGCGAGCCGTCGCGCGCCACGAAGTACTCGTGCTGCTCGTGCCATATGACGCTGAAACCATACAAGCTGCGAAGTGCTTCACGCTGGGTGCCCGAGAGGAAGTTCTGCGCCGCACCATCATGCGAGCGCGCGATCTCAACGGACAACGGCTGCTAATTCCGTGTCGACATCGACGCGTAGCATGTCGTGCGCTGCAATAACGCGCAACTGCAGCTCATCCTCCAGTTCCCGCGCCAACACATCAGGATTGCGCTCAAGCATTTTTGTGCCGAAGTGGCTCATGATGGCGACCTTTGGCTTGACGCCTGCAATGACTGTGCGGGCTTGGTCAAAGGTCAAATGGTCGACGTCCATGCTGTCGCGATAGCGCAGGACGTTGAGGATGAGCACATCAGGGACATGTGAAGCGTAGTCTTCAATGAGGCCTTCAAAGTAGCGCCCGCACGGAAGATAGGACACCGTAGCGCCGTCGTATCTGAAATGAATGCCGTATGTTTCGACCGCATGCACGTGCCGAACCGAGGTTCGAACTTCTACGCCCGCAATGCGATAGGGACCCGCGCGTGGTTTTAAAATCTCCGTTCTATCGACAAAACGGCGGGCATATGGAAACACAACCGGTTCGCCCTCGAGCGCGTCCTGCGGTGCGAGCAAGACACCTCGGGACCTGAACCCGCCTTGAGTCATGGCTTCGATCATTACGTTGATGTCGTTGCTGTGATCCAGGTGCTTGTGCGAGAGAACCAACGCGTCGAGTTGTGCCGGCTCGCAGGGCGGAACGGCCGAGAGTGCCCTCACCAACGCTCCTGGTCCAGGGTCGACGTGAATTTGCGTCGGGCCAAATGTCAACCACATGCCGCCCGACGCCCGAATCTGGCGTGCGACCACAAAGCGCGCCCCTCCGGTGCCGAGAAAAAGGATGCGCGTCATGCGCTGCGCGGGGCCAGCCACTCGTGCATCGACGTCCACAAATTCCGTTGCGCGTTTCTGCCTGCAACCATTCCGATATGACCGCCGGAAACTTCCCGGTACGTCTTGTCGGAGCTTGAAACTGCGGTCATGAGCGCACGTGATGAAGCCGCGGGCACGATGACATCTCCCGGAGCCGCCACGCATAATAACGGGGCCGCAATCGCATCCAGTTTGAGTAGCTTGTCGCCCATGCGCAGTTGGTTGCGTATGAGAAGGTTGTCCTGATACAGCCAGCCGATCCACTCTTTCGCGGCGGCTCCGGGAAAAGGTACCCAATCATTGACCCACCGATCCATCGCCTCAAACGCAATCCGCGTGGAACGGTCCGAAGAATGTGCGGAAAACGCTAGCGCGGCGCGGAATTTCGCGGTCGGCCGCAGCAACGTGAACACCGTCTCAACCAGATGCGCTGGGACGTTGCCGAAGACCGCAGTGATCTTATCGATGTCTAAATAGTCTCGTTGACACCACCTCGCCAGAGTACCACCCTGGGAGAAGTCAACCGGCGAAGCAAGAGTCACCAGATTGTCGCCGTGCAATAGTCCGGCCGAGGCAGCGTGCAGCACCGCCAGGGTACCCCCCATGCAATAGCCCACTATAGAAACCGGGCCGCCAAGCGAAGCTTCACTGCGAATTCGCGCGACTGCGCTCGCGATGTAGGACGTTACAATTTCTTGCAGTGACAGCGTCGCATCCTCATCCCCGGGAATTCCCCAATCCAGCAGAAACACGTCATATCCGGCGGCTCGCAAAAATTCTATCAAAGACCCACCCGGGTATAAGTCCAAAACATACGAGCGGCTGATAAGCGCTGGAATAAGGATCACCGGTTTAGCGTATCGTTGCTTCGAATGAAAATGCAACACGGACATTTTGCGGTGTTGCATTGTTGTGATCTTTGGGCTGACACCGTAGTATGGGCCGGTTCTCACCATCCCATGTAAATGCCACCATTTATGTTCAACGATTGTCCCGTCATGTAATCGGCTTCAGTCACCAGAAAGCGAACTCCGCGGGCAACTTCATCCGGCTCAGCAACGCGGTGCATCGGAATGCGTTCGAGGATTTTCTCTTGAATCGGCGCCGGAACGGAACGCCACATTTCCGTGTTTACGAACCCAGGACAAACGGCATTGACCATAATGTTGTTTTTCGCCAGTTCGATGGCGAGGGACTTGGTAAAGCCGATGATCCCGGCCTTCGCGGCCGAATAGTTGGCTTGGCCGAAATTCCCCATTTGCCCCACAAACGATGAAATATTCACGATTCGACCGCCGTTCTGCGCCAGCATGAGCGGTACAACCGCATGACAGGTGTTCATCACGCTCGTGAGATTGGTGTTGATCACTTCATGCCAGTCCGCAAGGGACATTTTGCGAAACGTGCGGTCGCGCAATATACCCGCGTTATTGACAAGAATATCGATATGACCGTTTTCTTCCACGATGCGGTTGACCATGGCTTTTACTGAGTCCGGGTCCGCGACGTCTCCCGCCTCGGAGCGAGCGCTACCGCCGGCTCCTTGGATGTTTTGCACAACCAGTTCGGCCGATTCTTTGCCGCGAACGTAGTTCACGATGGTGTGCGCGCCGCAGCGTGCAAGTTCCGCCGCGATGGCAGACCCGATACCGCGCGAACTGCCGGTTACCAAAGCAACCTTATCCAGTAAAGGGGCGGATTCTTGAAACGGTTTTGGGCGTGTTTCCAGCATACGCAATGCTTCGCAAGCCGAAGAATTAACCTTGCGGGAATCTCCCGCCGCGCCGCCCGCTAACGATGCTTCAGACTGTTGATGAGCTCGTCAATACGAGTGGTGAGCCCGTCGATGCGCTCTGACAAGCGAGCGATATCCGCGCGGGTCGGAAGATTCGCCGCGCTCAGGTAGCGCTCAATATTTTCCCGGCTAATCTGCGTCGCCGCAAGGTAATCTTCCAGCGCTTTGCGCAGCGCCTCCCCAAAGGCCTCGGAGCCGGCAGCGCGTTCGAAAAGAGTTCGGAATTGCTCTTCTTGAAGCTGCGCTGCCCGCCGCCATAGGGAAAACAGATCACTCGGCTCGTTCTCGGCCACGCTCGTTGTTAGCTTTTGCGGGAGTTTTTGCGCCGCGCCGACGCGGGACGCTGACGCGCGTGTGCCGTCGAGCCGGTCGCGCCGTTGGTAGATGCGGCGTGGGGCTTTGAAAAGCGGTCAACGTGCTGCTCCGTGCGTTCTTTGAGCGCGTCGAGGTTCGAGACCAACGTTTTTTGCAGTTCCTCCGCCCCCTCGGCCGCGGTTTCTTGCCAGGTGTTCGCGTGATCGATCAGCTTATCGCCGAGCTGAACCGCGGCGTTTCCGGTTGCTCGCATTTCCTCTTTGCTGAGTTCGATAAGGGAATTGGCACGTTCCATATTTTCGCTGACACATGCCGCAGGGGTTGTCGCGAGGCCGTAGGGTTTTGCCACAACATCGAAGCTCGCCTTAGCGTAGCGGAGCAAACGCGCGGTCCACGCCGATTGGGCTTCGAGCACGGTGGTCAATGCCTCGTTGGTCAGATTCAGGTAGCCGGTGGTTTGGTCGGATTTCGGTGTCATGTTACTCCTCGGGTGATTTAGTCCAGTTGCCCGTGTACAGGTTGAAGAACGAGTCAAGGTTGGATCGATACTGCTCGAGCGCCAGGCTCCACAAGGCAAGTGCATCGGTGCCTGCGTCGGTGAGTGTGTACACGCGCCTCGCGGGTCCCTGCTCTTTAGAATCCCAACACGAGGAGATGTAGCCGTCGCGTTCCAGCTGACGCAAAGCCCGGTAGACCGTCCCCGGGTCAGAAATCACATCGAACTGCTCTTTGAGCTTCTTCATGATCTCGTAACCGTGCAGGTTGTAGCCTTTAAGCATCACGAGCAGCCACGCCATCAGGTAATTTTTGGGCGTACCGCGAGGCGGAAAGCCCGCCTCTTTCCCGTTGGCGTCGGGACCCGTCTTCATACTATCACTAGATGCATTTTACACATATATGTAATCCTTTGTCAACCCACTGCTTCCAATTGGGCGTCCCTGTCATACTGGACGTCGCTCACCAAGCACACGGCTTGGCCCTCGACCACCGCCACTCCATGTTGGTTCGTGCACTCCGTGCGCAGGGTCAAGATTTCTTTGTCCGGCCGGAAGCTGACGACGATAACGGTGGCGGTGATAACGTCGTCCAAGAAGACCGGCGCCCGAAAGGTGATGCTCTGACTCAAGTAGATGGTGCCGGGGCCCGGAAGACGGGATCCCAGCACCGCAGAGATGTAGGACACACTGAGCAGACCATGAGCTATCCGCTTCTTGAAGCGCGAAGCGGCCGCAAAAGCCTCGTCGAGGTGGATGGGGTTGTCGTCCCCCGAGATCCTCGCAAACGCCTCAACATCCCGGACGGTCACTCGGCGAGTGATGGCGGCGTGGTCCCCTACCAAAAACATTCTGCGGACGCGATCCCTCCAAGGCTATACTGCATTTAATACCTATCTGCATTCTACCCCTGCCTGCATTCGGCGCCAGAGCCTCCCCGGGCCCTGCATCGTCCCGTAGGTCCTAGGAGTTGGGCGGCGCGGACTCGCCGCCGAACTCAACGAACGCCAGCCATCATGAGCGTTCTGGAATCTCGTATCGATCGCCAGGGTGAGGCGTTTAGGAACAATGCGCAGCGAATGGACAGTCTGGTGGCGCAATTGCGCCGAGAACTGGTGTCGGTGCGCGGCGGGGGAGGGGTTGATGCCGTCGCCAAGCATCGCAAGCGCGGCAAGCTCACCGCCCGGCAGCGAGTTGATGGACTGCTTGATCCCGGGGGCGACTTTCTTGAATTCTCCGCCTTGGCCGCCTACGGGATGTACCGAGGTGATGCCCCCGGCGCTGGTATGATTACCGGGATCGGCCCGATCGAAGGGCAAGACTGTGTCATCGTCGCCAACGATGCCACAGTCAAGGGCGGCACGTATTACCCGATGACCGTGAAAAAGCACTTGCGCGCTCAGGAGATCGCCGAACAGAACCACTTGCCCTGTGTGTATTTAGTGGACTCCG
>JALZBG010000237.1 GCA_030947645.1 Vulcanimicrobiota bacterium
ACCGTGCAGCAACAGGAATGCTCCGAGCGCAAAATGTGCACTCAAGGCGTTAAGCAATATGATCCCCGAAGCGACCGGCGGGAACGCAAGCGGTAATGCTAGCAGGAAGAGCAGTATGGCGCGCCAGCGCTCGGAGATGTTGGCTAGACCATAACCAGCGGGGACGCCTAACGTGGTGGCTGCCAAAACTGCCAGCAACGAGGCGACCAAAGACACGCGGAAGGCATCGTGGATCGCCGGATCGCCGGCCAGCCTAGAAACGTCGCTGATCGGCACGCTCGCAAACATGAAAACGATGGGCGCCAGCATGATGGCGCACAATAGGCCGATTGCTACGACGAACAAAGGGTTGCGCTCGTGATGGATCATTGCATGGTTCTCTTGGTACTATCGAGGACAAACCCCCTGGCGGAGGAAACCATCGCTGCGCGTTGAGCAGTTTGGACGACCGGAAATCGTGGCGTATTTTAAGATTGCGATAGTAGCGCTTTCTCTAGGACTGGATGTCTTCGCGATTTGCGTTGGCGTTGGGATGCGCGGAGTAGACCGCGGAACAAAATTCCGCATAGGGACAGCCTTTGCCGCCGCCGAGATCTTGATGAATTTGCTCGGCGCCGCGCTCGGGGCGGTGGCTGGTAAGTTGATCGGTGGAGTGGCAGGATATATCGGTTTCGTCGCTCTGGTGGGGCTGGGTGCATATATGGTCGTCGAAAGCCGGCAGGAAACGCGGCGCAAAGCACCGCTAGATATGTCGCGCGGCTGGGGCTTAGCGCTGGGCGCACTTTCCATCAGTTTGGATTCCCTTGGTATCGGTTTTTCTATACTATACATCGGTGTGCCGTTGTACACGTCGCTAGCTTTTATCGGAGTGACCTCGGTGGGCTCGACGATCTTGGGACTTTCACTCGGCAAAGCGCTGGGCAGGCGCGCAGAAGAGGGCGCCGAGTTTTGGGCTGGTGTGATCTTGTTGCTGACCGGCGCCTTTTTCATCGCTCAGAAATTTTTTCGCCTCGGATGAACGTTGGCGATGAATTACTAAGCCTCGCACTGCAAACCGGGCTCCGCTCGACGGTTGTCGTCGGAACGGGCAAGAATGTCGGTAAGACGACCGTTATCAGCGCGCTTGCGCGGGCAGCAAACTCGCGCGGGTTGCTGTTTGGTTTGACATCCATTGGCCGCGATGGAGAAGCCGTAGACGTTAGCGACGGCGGGCAGAAACCGCGTTTGTTCCTACGGCCGGGCTGCGCCGTCGCAACGGCGCGAGACGTTCTACCGACCAGCCCCGCTTCTGAATTGATTCGCATTACCAACTTCGCGACAGCGCTCGGACCGGTCGTGCTGGCGCGCGTTCGTCATTGCGGCTATTACGAAGTTGCGGGCGCCCCGACTTCTAAAAGCTTGCGCGGCTGCGTGCAAGCTCTGCTTGAAATAGGTTGCGAAACAGTGTTAGTCGATGGCGCAGTGGATCGCCTTGCCGCTCTTGCCGGTGGCGACGATGCGGTAATCGTGGCGACCGGAGCTTCGGCGGCGCGCACAATGTCAAATGCAGTCGAGGATGTCGTTGCCTTGGTGGCTAGGCTGCGCATTCCCAAATCCGAGGACGGCGCTGAAAAGCTGCAAATCGATGGTGCGTTAACCGCCGCGCACGCCGCTTATCTTCTATCGCAGCGCGAATCACGCCCAGTCGTCGTGCGCGATCCAATGCACGTGCTCATCGGCGGCAAAGCGTTCCTGGAGGTAAACAAAGGCTTGCGGTTGCGATGCGAGCGCCCCTTACACGTCATTGCGGCAACTGTTGCGCCGGTCGGCAGCGAACGCTATTTCGAGCCTTATGCTTTTGCGGCCGCAGTAGCTGCGGCGACCGGCCTGTCAACGTTTGATGTCCTAGCGGGTTCAAAGTTCGCCGCGTGAACTTTAAGAACGTCGATCCCGCTACCGCGGAACTAATCGCGCTTCCTTGGTTGCTTGAGAAATTGGAGCCCGCCAGCGAGTACGGACGCACTGCGATGAAAATGCTGCGTCCGTTCGCGCTCGGAGAAGAAACACAAGCGCTGGCGCACATCGAGCGCGTGGTACGGGTCGCGCAAACATTGAATGCGCACGAAATAAGCGCATCGCGCGCCAGCTTACGGGATGCCGGTGACGCTACCGCCGCAATTGCGCGTTTATCAGTCAGCGAGGTACTTACCGACAGTCACTTTCTCCAAATCAGGCAGTTTTGTGAAATCGTGAACGAGGTTGCGGCTCGGACGATGTCCGCCGACGTGCCCCGTTTGCCGTCGTGCGACCAAGTGTTGTCGATTCTGGCTCCAGGTTGTGCAAGCAATATTGGGTTTTATCTTGACGACGCTTTTACTCCGGAGCTCGCCGAAAAGCGCATGCAGTTCGAGAAAGCCCAAGTAGATTTTGATGTTGCACGCGGTTATGTTGCGCAGCGAGTTGCACGTGCCATCAACCGGGAAGAAGTCGGGCATGGCCAGTTTGTCCTCATGCGTGACGCCGTGCAGGGCGCCCTGCCTGCGGAACTGCACGTGGTACGCGAAGCGCCGACGTATTACTTATGTGA
>JALZBG010000105.1 GCA_030947645.1 Vulcanimicrobiota bacterium
GCGAAAGTGCGACCGCGACGCTAATCAGCGTGAAGGCGAGGACCAGCACGATAATTGCCACAACGGCGATGGTGGCGTACGTTAAGAATGCAAACATCGCTTACTTTCCCGCTGTCGCTCGGCTGATAAGAACATTTTCGATCTCCGCGCAGTTAGCATCGATTGACCCGGCGACTGCAAGAATCGGTCCGGCCACATCGATCGTGTCCGTCAACGCCTTGATGTTCGAGGTGTTGTCCGCGATGCCGGCGGCTGCTTTGAGGGTCGCCGCAAGATACCGTTCGATTCGCCAAGCAGCGCCGATGAGGCGGTACACGAGTGCCAGGACAATCGGTACGACCGCGACGACAATGACGAGCAACGTGATGCCCCAAAGCCATTCCACCGCAGTCAAGGTGCCAGGGTCGATGGCTGGTGTTTGGATCATAGCGTTTGCCCCTGTTTTCCGGCGGCGGTGATAATCCGAACCAACGTGTCATCGATGGTTTTAAGGCCGCCTGCGGCTGCGCCCAAAGAAGCGTTGAGTGTGACCACTTGCGTGGGGATGTGGCCGGTTTCCGTTTCGATCGCTCTGACGCCATAGGTGATTTTTGCAAGGAGGCTGTTCACCCCACCGATACGTTCGAGCGTGCGGGTGATGCGCGTTACGTAAAGCGCAACAACCACGAGGAACAAGACCGCCGCCAGGCACGAGGCCAGCGTGAGCAGCACGATCACGGCAACCACCTTGCCTGCTGCGGCGTAGCAAGGACGCACGCCGGACAACCGGTGCAGCTTTGCGCGTGGTTTTCAATCCGCGCTGTGCCGCCGGCAATACCCCCGGCTGCCTTGAGAATCTGTTCGACGACTTGATTGGTGCGCACGAGCAGCGTGATCAAAATTGTATTGTTTGCAATCAGCTTCCCGGCCGTCCAAATTTGGCCGGCAGCAATCTCTATCTCTGCCGCTTGCCGCAAGATTAGCGAAAGGAGGACGCCTACCACAACCGTGACGACAACGGCGGCGACAATCGAAATCTCCCACAGAAGAAGCATTACAGACGAACCTCCTGTCCGTTTCGTTCAAGGGCCCCGGCCAGAGCAGTAGCGTGAGATTCGATAGAACGCGCGGCCTCAGCTAACTGGACCGCCACATTATTCGTATTTTCAAGCTGCCAAAGCGGCATCGTTTGTTCTCGAATTTTACCGCCCGCCGTAAGCGCGCGCACCGCTTGTTTCTTTATGGTCGTGGCCGCTGCAAGAATGATAATCGCCAAGGTGGCGACGAGCAGTACCACCACGCCGGCAATGACAAACGACAAGATCCACATCCTAATGCCTCTCCTTGCGGCTTCCCGGTTTCACTGCTTTATGGAACTGCATTTTCTCGTAGAAAAAGTGGACGAACTTGTCGGCCGGCGAAACCTTCGGAGCCGCCGCCATCCAACCGCTCGGAATGATTCCGGTCTGGTCCCAACGCGGCTCCCTATTGCGGTCGCGTTGACTAAATGCCCGCAGAAATCGAATTCCCGTTCCCGTGATGCGTGACACGGTGCTCGAAACTTCACCACCAGGCGGCGCTTGATAAAAGGGTGAGAATTTGTCTGGGAATCCCGGCATGGTACAGCCGATGCAAACGCCGCCGGTGTTCATGCAGCCACCCATATTATTGATAGCCCCGCGCGAGGTGATGTTGCATTGTACGACGGGACCCCAACAGCCGATTTCAACCAAACATTCTTTGTCGCCGTACTTTTTGGCAAAGACGCCTTCTTCGTAATAGCCGGCACGGTTGCAGTTGCGATGAACCGTTTCTTTGAAGAGCCACGCAGGACGACCCAGGTCGTCGAAATCCGGAAGTGGACCAATGCCCTGAATAAAGAGCAAAATGGCGGCGACTGTTTCCATAAAATTATCGCCGACTGGGGAACATCCGGGTACGTTGACCACAGGCAGCCCGAGCGCGCTGCGGTAATCCTTGCCGAGAAAATCCATCATACTCATGGCACCCGTCGGATTGCCGATGGCCGCCGGAATGCCACCCCAGGTCGCGCACGTGCCGATGGCAATTGAGGCTGCTGCACCGGGTGCAAGTTTGGCTAGCCAATCCATCGTGCGAATCGGCTGTTTGACACCGTCGACGATACCAACGGAATCAGTCTCAGCACTGCCTGCGTCCGCTTCTTCCGTTCCGCCAGCGCCCATGGCGGACCAATACCCCTCGCCCGACTTGGTTTCGTCCGGCACGGAGCCTTCGAGAATGATAACGTATGGCGCGTCAAGTTTGCCTTCGGCCGCCGAACGATAGTGTTTGGTGAAATCACTCCCGACATCGACGGACAGCACGGGGTGGTGCAAGACGAGCGTAGGCAACCCTGGAATTTGCCCGAGCAACAGTTTCTCGAGCGGCGGATTGGTCGCGCCGGTAACGGCAATGGAACACCCGTCGCAGCTCATGCCCGCGAACCAGAAGGCGTAGATCTTCTCTAAGGGTTTCTTCAAACCGGTCAATGCAGGGGTTATTTGATCGTTGTAAACGACTGCCATGGAGCTACCTCAAGCCAGTTGCTGCGGTGTACGGCTCGCCGAGCCGGTCTGCGAGAATGTTCACCTGTTCTACGACGGGTGAGTCGGGGGCGATATCCAAAAAGGAGCGTCCCTCGCGATCCGCCGTGGTAACACGATCTTCAAAAGGGATCATTGCTGCCACCGTCAGAGCATGCGCCGAACAGTACGCGCGCACGGCTTGCTCGTCGTCTGTCGAGCGAATTTTATTTCCCACGGCGAACATTCGAGGAATTTTTAGCTGCGGAGCAAGAGCGGCAATCCTTCCGGCCGTTTCGAGCGCTCGGTAATAGGGCTCAACAATGATCACAAGAGTGTCAGCGTGCCGAACGGTTCCCCGACTCAAATGTTCGATAGATGCTTCCATATCTAGAAGCACGGTTTCATCGTCTGACAGTGCCCATTCGCCAAGTAAGCCACGAACTGTGGCATGCGCATTGCATAGTCAACCGGCTCCGGCCCGCTGCACTTGCGACCCCATGAGGACGGAGACGCCGTCCGGTCCGGTTACGGCGCATTCCGCTTGCAGCTCGTGCTTAGAACGCGTTATTGAGAGTGCAGTTATTCCTTGGTCGTCCGTTGTCTGCTTCAATAAGTCAGCAGGCAAAGGCAGCAAGCGCGCTCGCTCGTTTTCAGGAATGCCGAGCGCGACGGCGAGGTTTGGGTTTGGATCTCCATCGATTGCCAGCACTTTGCGCCCTCGGCGCGCGAGGATTCGCGCAAGCGTAGCTGAGATCGTTGTTTTCCCCGCGCCGCCCTTGCCGGTAATCGCGATCTTCATCCGGCCGCTTCAAAAACCGAAGGTGTCGCGAAGTTTGCCCGCCTGACCCGACGGCGAAAAACTTCCAATACGCGGCGACTCGCGTCCAAAGCTGCAGCCCACGCGTGCAGTGATTCCTCACCCAACGGGGTCAAAGAATACGCTCGTCGGTCATGGCCGTTGGAGCCTGATTCCCACCATGAGCGAACGAAGCCCTCGCGTTCCAACGCGCGCAGCAGCCGATATAGACCGCCCGGGTCACCACTCAGATTGAAAGCGCGTAGTCGCTCCAGCAGGTCGTATCCGTGGGCCGGCTCTTCCTTGAGCAAGAGCAGGATGCAAGGCCGCATAAAATTTTTCGGCTGCCCGCCGTCGCATCGGCAGCCGTCGCCCGTTTGCAAGGCCGCTGGTTCGCTGATAATAAAGACGCCTCCGAGCGGCGCGTCCGCCGCACCCCGATATATGCGCCGAGCATACATCGGATACATTCTCATGTACAATTAAAGAAGATGCGTATCGCAATCGTCGGTAAGGGCGGCAACGGCAAGTCCACCGTCGCGGGAACGGTGGCCCGGCTAATCGGGCGGGTGCCGCGGCCGGTGCTCGCGATGGACGTCGATACGTTGCCCGGACTTTCTTTTTCGCTTGGTATGGGCCGTGTGGAAAACGCGACGCTGCCGACCACGCTTGCCGAACGCCGTGAAAATGAAGGCTGGGTGATGAAAGATTCACCTGACCCGCACGAGCTTGTTGTCCAGTACGCGCAGGCCGGGCCGGATAACGTCCGTTTCTTACAGATCGGCAAATTTCCAGCCGCGATTCCCCAAGCAAGTACAACGGCTTTCAGGCACGTTCTGCAAACATTTGATGATCCAAAGTGGTCCGTCGTGATCGACTTAGCCGCGGGCGTGCGCCAGGCTGCATATGGCTGGGCCTTGTGCGCTTCCTTTATCGGCATCGTTGTGGAGCCCACGCAAGCTTCGGTCTTAACGGCACGCCGTCTTCGAACGCTCATCAACAATCGTCCCGACGTGCATATTGGGCTCATCCTTAATAAGCTGTCGTCTGAACACGAGGAAACCGAACTTAAGGAGTCGCTCGCGCTGCCTATTTGGGCGGCACTTCCGCACAGCCGGGAGGTAGCGCACGCGGAGCAAGAAGGCGTCGCACTACTGGACCTGGCACCACACAGTGACGTGGTCACCCGCCTTCAAACAATGATAACTCAATTACAAGTTCACGAATCAATAAGGAGCTCCCCGTGAAGATAGGCGTTGCCGGAAAAGGGGGCGTCGGAAAAACAACCGTCGCGGCAATCATCGCCCGGTCATTTGCCGACGCAAACCGGCGAGTGATTGCTCTTGATTGCGATACGAACCCGAATCTGGGCATTGCACTCGGCCTTGGCGTACAACAAACTGATCGACTTGCCGCAATTCGCGAATCGCTGGACGATGAGGAAAGCGATCATGCGCCCACCGTGCCCGAGCTGCTACAGCGCTTTGGTGCCGGCGGTCCGGCGGGAATTCACCCTGCCGTGGTGAGCAAAATCGAACAGCCCAACCCCGGTTGACTTTGATGTGGCGTTTCACCTGAGCAGTTGCTCGGGCAGTTTAAGAACGGCGACATCGTTGTGGCGGATTTCGAGGCAGGCCTTGGTACGCTTTCCCGCATCCAACCGCAATGATGTGGATGGTTTACTCCTTGTAACGGAGCCGACAATGAAGTCAGTTGAGGTAACGGAGCGTGGCCCCGGGATGGTCCCTTAGGCCGAGCTTGCCAAGACCATCGTTGTCGCAAATCGCATACGTACTCCGCAAGACGAAGTGATGATGAAAGAGATTTTCCCAACGATCCGGTCGTTAGCGTTCCCGACGATTTCGCGATCCGCGCGGCAGACGCTAAAGGAGTGGCTCCGTTCGATTTTAGACTGGACGTACCGGCGGTTCGAAGGCTCTGCTCGCTTGCCCTTCGCTCCTTAAAGGAGATCCCGAAGCACAACACTGATCATCGCAACCATGTTACCATGGTAGCGCCGCAATGAACGCGCCGACAAACCGTAAAAACGCCGATACTTCCATCGGGATGATTATGTATCACCATATGGATCCGCTGGATATTGTCGGGCCATATGAAGTGTTTGCAAGACTGCCGAATTCACGCGTTTACCTTCTGGCCGAAATGATGGAACCGGTTATTTCGTCCCTGGGGCTTTCGATGCTTCCAGATAGGGCTTTAGAAACTGCGCCTGAGGTCGATCTCTTATTCGTTCCAGGCGGTCCCGGTCAGCGAACAATGAGCCGAAACACCGATTTTCTACGCCGCCTCAATACAATAGGAGAATCGGCGCAACTGATATCTTCAATTTGCACCGGTTCCCTACTGTTAGGCGCTGCTGGACTCTTAAACGGCTATCGGGCTACCACCCACTGGTTATGTCTTGACGAACTGGCGAAATATCAAGCAACAGCGGTCTCGGAACGTGTTGTGATCGATCGTAACCGCATCACTGGCGCCGGCGTTTCCGCGGGATTAGATCTGGCTCTCGTTATTGTGGCGAAACTTTACGGTCAGGACTTCGCGAGAAACTCAACTGCTTCTAGAGTACGACCCTCAGCCGCCATTCAATAGCGGTTCCCCAAGGACGGCGCCCGAAGGAATAATCGCAAAACTGCAAGCGGGTTACGCTGAGACAATGCAAGTCTGAACGCACATGACTGACCGCCCCTACGCGTCAAAAACAGCACTGTGTAGGCGAGGTCATCTGCTGAGCGGAGCCATGATGCGCAGCGTCGGTTTTCCCCGGACGCTCCGCAGGGGAAAGTACACTAGATGGGTTTTGGGATCCGCGGCTACCACGTGCGCGTTGGGCGCAATGCGCGACTGCCCAACCTTCTTGAAACGTCCGCCCGATATGTCAAAGACCGTCACCATGCCGCTCTCCGAAGCGACATACAGTCGTCCTAGGGCGACGTCCACCGAAAGTACATCGACGCCCATCCCCACGCCATCGTGCGCTACGACCTTCTTGCGGCGTAAGTCAAAGGCCACCAGCGAGGCGTTAAGCTCGCCGGCGACGTACGCAAAGTGGGTTTTTTCGTCTATTGCTACCCCATGCGAATGCAGCGAACCCGGAAGGGCATATCGTGAGGTGACCCGCATTGACGGGGGATCGATTTCCGCTAATTCATTCGTTGTCTGGACCGCGACGAGCATGCGATGGGAAACCGCGTCGTAGGCAGTGTTCCCCGCCTCTCCGCCCAGAGCCACCGATCCGATGACTCTGTCGCGCTTTGCATCGATTACGACATCGCGCCGACCGGCTTCATCGGAGACGAAGACCCGCTTCGTGATCGGATCAAAGGCCAATCCGTCTACATCTCCAGCCGGTAGGCGTGTTATTACGCGGTTGGATCGCATGTCAATTACTGCAACTTCCCGATTGCCTTCAGATGCGGCAAAAACACGGTGCACTTCCGGAACTGCCAGTACGCCTCTTACCGAAGCGATGTGATCGACCGTCGCCTCGACCTTTCTGGTTCGCGTGTTGACTACGATCACGGCGCCGTCACCCATGTGGGCGATGTACAGCCGTCCCGAGTGGGCGT
>JALZBG010000238.1 GCA_030947645.1 Vulcanimicrobiota bacterium
GGCTAGGCTAGCCTACGCCGAGGTAGCGCCTCGCGATAAGCAGCGCCGCGTAGTCGTCGATCGGCCGCGGCGGCACGAGGAGACCCAAGGGGACGAGCCGGCGCCACCCCTTCGGCGGATGATCTTCGAAATACAGGGCCCGGGCTCGAAGCGTGGTTTCGGTCTCATCGACCAGGTGCACCGGCAGGCCGAAGGACCCCACTATAGTCCCGATGGCGGCGGCGTTGGTGCCCCGCCCGAGGGCTATTGCCTCGACCGCATACTCGGGCACGAGCAGCGCTATGCGGTCGCCAAACGTGCCTACGGGCTCAACGCCCAAGGCCAAGACATCGCCGCTTCGCCCGACCACCGCAAAACCGGCCTTACGCGTGCCCGGATCTATCCCCAGGACGCTCATTTTACGGGGAACGGACGTCCAAGCGTAATTACAATCGGGATGCTGGCGGTATGGGGGTAAATATCGTCGGCGGCAAACGCCGTTAAAAGGTACTCACCGGACCCTTGCGTCAGCTGCCGCTGCATGTCGAGCAGGGTCGGGTACGTCTGCGTCACCGGAACATTGGCAAGAAAATACGGCGGCATGTGCCGTTGGTTCGCCTTGGCAGCGACCGCGGAGGCCAACTCGGTTGCGGCGAGTTGCACGCGCACGCTCTTATTGGCGGGAATGCGCAGCGAGGCGATGGGCTCGCGCGCCTTAAAAACAAGTTGATCGGGTATCGCGCGCAACGCGAAGTGGATGCTGTCTTTACGGTACAGATTCTGATCGGACGCGGCTAACACCAGCACGTTGCTTCGCGAGAGCATGCTCTGTATCTGCAAGCCGTTCGCAAGTTCATCCAGTTTTTTCTTAACGTCCTGGGGCGGCACGAACGGCTTGAGCGCCCCGGTAAATCGGTAGTCCGCAAAACGCACCGTGTCACCGTAGAGCGCCTTGACGCGCTTGACCCGGTCCGCCAGCGCCTCCCGCTGCGAAAGCACGATCGCGTAGGGACTCATCACGGTGTCCACGTTCACGATTACTTGGCCCTGGTTGACTTTACTTTCAAGCACGCGGGCCTTCGCTTGCAAATCTTCAACCTGCGCGTTGATCGCGCTCAGCTTGAAAAAAGCTAACTTTACCTGATGCGAGGCCACGATGGCGCCGATCGTCACGACCAGGGCGATAAACATCCCGGTTCCAATTGCAATGATCGTCGACGTGTAACGCGGGCGAATCCCGAACATGGTCAGGCGTTTGCGGCCGACTTGATGTCCGACGCGATCTCCCGCATAGGCGATCGCACCCGCCAACACGGCGATAAAAAGCACGATCCCGATGCCGCGAACGACTTCTACGAATGAGATTTGCACTAGGCAGCGGCCGCCTTACGAAGCCGCTGAGCCCCGATGAGCGTGAAGATGATGTTGGGCGCCCATGCCGCCAGCGGAGCCAAGCTCACGAGCGCTTCGCCGACGTACGAAAAGACCGTCATTACAATATAGTAGACGAAGACTATTGCGATGGCGAGTCCGAAACCCAGGCTCGTGCTTCCACCGCCGCGCACCGAACGCAACCCGAAGGGCAAGGCGATGAGGGTGAACACAAAGCACGCAAATGGGCGAGCAAGCTTTTCCTGATACGTCGTCACGTATTTTCGCAGCTCGTTCGGCGTAAGCTGTCCTGAGGATATGATATCGGAAATTTGTGAACGGCTCATCTCCTCCGGGTTATCGTGCGTAACGCGCTTTACAATGTCCGTTGGCTTCTCCCCAATTTGAACCTGCCACGTCGGCGTGCGCGGTTGCGCGTACACGAGTCCCCCGGGATCGAAGCGATAGATGCTGACATTGTGGAGCATCCACTTGTCCGCCGAAAACTCTGCGCTGTCGGAAAAAAAGATTTGCGTGGGGTTTCCGGTCCGGTCGTATTGCAGAAGCGTAACGTGCAACAACGCAAGCGTGCGCGGATCGACCGCGCGCGCGAGGGTCACTTGGCGCCCGCCGCCCGGAAGGGGCGCGCTCACCGTCAGATCGCGATTAAAAGCGCTGGTATGGTTGATCACTGCATCCTGAATGACTGTGACCTGCTCGCTCGCGTACGGCACGACGGCCTCTTGTAGAAAGAGCGTTACAAGCGACAGAACCAATCCGGTTGCCAGAAACGGCCTTATGATGCGCACGAACGTGATGCCGCCGGCTTTCATTGCCGTTATTTCGCTTTCGCCCGAGAGGCGCTGGATCGCCAACAGGGTGCCCAAGACCAGGCCCATCGGAATGACCAATACGATAACGCTGGGCAGCTGCCACAGGAACACTTCGATCGCGGCCCAGAGCGGAGCGTGCTCGTCAGAGACGAGGCGGCCGATTGCGAGAATTTGCGTGGCCGCAAAGATCAGCGTGAAAGCAGAGAGGCCAAACCCGAAGGGCCCTGCCAGCTCTTTGAGCATGTAGCGATCGAGGATCGTGAATGCTGGAGTTTTCGTGCGCGTGCGCGCGACGCTCACAAGCGAAAGCCTTCGCCCAAATAAAATTGCCGCGCGATCGGACTGTCTAGAACCTCTTGCGCGCTTCCGGAGAC
>JALZBG010000027.1 GCA_030947645.1 Vulcanimicrobiota bacterium
GTATGGGCGGACATCTCGCGTTACGCATTGCCACCGAACACAGCGCCATGTTGCGGGGAGTCGTTGCGGTCGATGGGCTGCCGATTTTTCCCGGGATGGATTCCATGAGTGCCGAGCAACGTAGTGCAGCCGCGTCGAAGATGGTTGCTCAAATCAAAAGCGCTGCAACACCCGAACAATTTATGTACGCCGAGCGCACCTATGTGGTGCCGTACCTGACGCAAGCCAAAAACGTTGAAACGGTGACCCAGTTCAGCGCGGGAGCTGACACCAATGCGACGGCGGAATACATGCAAGAGATGCTCAACGCCGACTTGCGTCCGCACCTTGGGAACATTACAATTCCTGTTCTAGAACTCGCGCCCTACGATGCGACTCTGGATAAGAATCCGCCGGCAAGCTTTGCCACTGCACCGGCAAAACAGACCTACTATGAGAGCCTGCTGAAGAATGATAAGACGGCGACCGTAAAAATGGTTCAAGATTCTCGGCATTTCATAATGATCGACCAGCCCGATGCGTTTTACGTAGACGTGCAGAATTTCATAGACGCGAACAAGTAGGCATTATGTAGGTCAGCAGATCCGACCGTTCGGCGATCTCTTCATAGAGACGCCGAGCGCGCCGATTGTCTTCGAACGCGACCCATCGCAGATGACTCCACCCTCGTGCATCGCCAACCTTCGATACGTGTTCGATAAGCGCTCGCGCAAGCCCACGTCGGCGATGGTGCTCGCACACGTACAGATCGTCGAGGTACCCGGCCTCGTTTGCGTTCAACGTTCGTGGAAACGGCCGAAAATGCGCGAAGCCAACAAGGGCCTCTTCTGTAAAAAGCAGGACGCATTCCGCAGGATGGTGCTGATCCAGAAACCATCCCCACACGATGCCCGCGATTTGGCGATCGACGGTTGCTTTCACGTCGACCGCATATTTTTCGTATAAGGCAAACCAAGCGTCAAAGTCTTGCGCAAGTGGTCCGCGAAATCGAAATTCCTCGTCCTTGGACTGGCTCAGGATGCTATTAGGATACTCCTTAGGACCGAAGTGCGGCAATACACGCGAGCTGAAACCTGCAGCCATTTTCCCGTCGGCCGCGCACCCAAAACTAAGTGCGAAATGCCGGTACAATCGAAGGCTTGACCCGAGGCCTCACTGTGCCAGAGGCCGAAGGTCACGGTCCGTGAGAAGTTCGCGGATTCCGTTGTTGCTGCTGCTCCTGGCTCTGGCCGTTGCGGCGGGATGGTGGTTCTCCCGCCCAAACCGCGGCATCGTTGGCGATACCGTTACCGTGTACTACACGAAGACCGATGGAACCACCGAAGTTCCTTGGACCATTTCAATGGGACCGGCGCGCGATTTTAAGAGCGTCGCTTTTTATGCCGCGACGCAAGCCGTAGCTGGGCCCGCGGGCAATGTTGACGCCATTCGGTTCCCGGCGGGAACGCACGTACGTGGGGTCAACGTTGACGGAACGATAGCCGACGTTGATTTGT
This sequence comes from Vulcanimicrobiota bacterium, assembly GCA_030947645.1. Classification (GTDB taxonomy): domain Bacteria; phylum Vulcanimicrobiota; class Vulcanimicrobiia; order Vulcanimicrobiales; family Vulcanimicrobiaceae; genus JALZBG01. Next base: position 1,497 of record JALZBG010000027.1, read on the forward strand.
CGGGTGAAGCGAAGTCGCTTTCCGGAGGCAGTCTGAGCGAAACCGGTGAGTTTAAGTCGCTGGTTTGGACCTTGACGAAAATTCCCGGAATCGATGGAGTGCGCGTTCGCATCGACGGCATGCGTGTAGACGCGTTGCCTGGAGGACATCTTGAGCTTGATCGACCGCTTAAACGTTCGGACTGGTAGCGCTTTCGCGCTTCTCGCTCTAGCAATGCTCTGGCCGGCCGGAGCTAGCGCTGCGGTGCCCTCGTTTTGGTTCTTCGGAAGCTCGTTGAACTTCCAACACATCGAAGCCAATAAAGATGATTTTGGCGTGCCCCTGAGCGACCCGGCCTTGCAGAACTTGCTGAGCCGCATGGGCGCATCGATTGCGTGGCAGTCGGGTCAACGGTACATCCTGATTACCGCCGCCGATCACCGGGTAATTAGCTTCACTCTTGGAGATACGCGCTTTAACGCGGGTCCAGTTTTCACTACGGCCAGTTTCGCACCGTATAGCTCTCACGGTGATGTGTATTTGCCGCTCGAAGCACTTGCGCGCTCGCTTAATCTCGCGCCGCTCAAAGAGGCAAATGAAATCGTCTTACAGCCGCAACTAGCCCTTTTGGACGTGCGAAGCGACCACGAAAAAACGAACGTTGCCTTTCGCGGCGCCGTTGTTTCATCGCCTCGAGTCAGAACGGAGTCAGACCGGCTCGTTCTCGAGTTTCCGGGGCTGGGTTCTGCTTTAGAGTCGAGCCGAAAACTTGGTTCCGCCGGCGTATCGCAAATTGATGTCGCAGTAAGCGGTACGGTGCGAAATCCGACCACGACCGTTGTTATTTTCCATTCGCGCAACGTCGCAGTGCAAAGAGTACCTGCCGATCCTTCGGAAGTGCAATATGCCTTTTCGATGACGCCGGAGGTAGCGATGCCCCGCGCGCAATCAGCCTCTCCGCCCTCGCCGGTGCCGCGAGCCACAGCAAGTCCGCAATCCCAAGCAACCGGGTTTTCCATCGGCACTGCGAGCATTAGCAGTGTTGACGTTACGCCGAACGGCTCAGGGATAACGGTGCGCCTGGCCATTGCTGGAAATGCGAACTATGAGTGGCATCGCTTGCCGCGGCCTGACACGCGTTGGTATTTGGACGTCAAAGGAACTATCTTGGCGAGTGCTCCTCGCGATGAAAGGGAAGACACGGACGCGGTGAAGTCGCTGCGCGTGCGCCAACTCGCGAGCGCGCCGCCAACCGTTCGCGTCGCTCTGACACTTGCTGGTAGAAATCGCGTGGACATTGTGCCGTTTGCCGGCGGCCTAACGCTTAACGTGCCTGGTGACGAGGTTAATGACATGTCGCGCAGCGGAGTCGGAATAATCGGAAGCGGTGCCCGCGCGTACGCTCCTCCTGTGGCCGTTGCGTTACCAGCCGAAGCTAGCCCGGCTGTGAAGAGCTCCCCGTACGTCGGTGCAAACCCCCGTTTAATCGTAATCGATCCCGGACACGGCGGAAGCGATTCGGGAGCGTTCAACGCGACGACCATCGAGAAGAATCTGAACCTGGATATTTCGGAGCGGCTACGTTCGCTTCTTGTTGCACGCGGGTGGACGGTTAAAATGACGCGCAGGACCGACGTGGACGTGTACGCGCCCAACGATTCGGCCCGCGATGAATTGCAGGCGCGCTGCGATATTGCCAATGCTGCAGGCGCACGCATGTTCATCAGCGTGCATACCAATAGTTATACGAACAGCTCGCCGAGCGGGACGACGACCTACTATTACAAAGCCCAGGATCTGCCGCTTGCTGCGGCGATTCATCACCGTTTGCTCCCGCTACTGGGCACCAAGGACGACGGGGTCATCAAAAATCGTTTCTACGTCATCGCGCACACGAATATGCCGGCAGCACTGATCGAGACGGCATTCCTTTCCAATCCCAACGACGCGGAGCTACTGCGATCTGCGGACTTTCTGCAACGCATTGCGCTTGGAATCGCCGACGGTGTCCGGGATTATGCCGGCTCGCCGGCTGGCGTTTTGCGTCCCGGACGTTAGCGTACTGGTGCTAGGTTTATTTGATTCCGGACTCGGCGGGCTCACGGTGGTGCGGCGGTTGCGCGAAGTGTTGCCCGCGGAGGATTTGCTGTTTTTTGCTGATCAGGCGCACGTCCCCTACGGCGATCGATCTCCAGAGGATTTGGCGAGGTTGCTCGGCGGCCACGTCCGATGGTTGAATCAATCCGGCGCCGATGCGATTGTCATGGCGTGCAACACTTCGTGCGCCATCGCTTCCCGATATGGATGGCCACCTAGCGCTCTTCCCATTGTCGACTTGATCGAGTCCGCCGCCAGGGTTGTGACCCAGCGCGGGTACGATCGCATAGGTGTGATTGCAACAACCGCGACGGTACGCACCGGAGCGTATACTAAGGCGATTCTTCGTCGCAATCCGAACGCGCAGATCCAAGAGGTTGCGGCTCCCGACTTAGTTCCTATCGTAGAAGCGGGTGAAATCGGTGGAGAACGAGCAAGCCGCGCCGTCGCACTAGCATGTTTGAGTTTTGGGTCGGTGCAAGCGGTTATTTTGGGTTGCACGCATTACCCAGTACTGGATACTCATTTTGCCCATTCCCTCGGACAGCACGTTGTGCGTATCGATCCCGCGGTGGAACAGGCTGGGGCCGCAGCGGATCTTGTACGTAGCACGCGAGGGCAACGTCGCGGTCAAGGAAATGTGCGCTACATTACCAATGGCGATCTACAAGCGTTCCGCAGCAGCATTATGGCGTTGATGGGCGAGCTTGCCCCCGATGTGACGGGCGTTGTCCCTGCGGCGTGAGAGCAACTTGTCGACTTAGACACATTAAGCTGCGAAGGCTACAACAAGTGAAAGATACGGAAGAAGAGGATGACGGAAAAAATGGCAAGCGCTGCTCCGGCAATGACCTGCCACACCGTGTGGGCTCTGAGATACACGCGAGCCCAACACACTGCTGGGATCAAAACGAGGAAGGGCAGCGGCTGGCGTCCGTAAATAATGCACAGCGCGGCCAACGGAGCAGTGATGCCCAGTGCGTGCGTGCTGATTTTCCAGTAGCGCGTGATGTATTGCACGAGAAAAGTGCTTAAGGTGTATCCCGCCATTGAGGCGATAAGGAATGCCGGGGCATGCTTTACCCATAAGACAATCGTTCCCAACAGATAAAAGACGACAAAGGCGCCGAAGACCGTTTCGCGCTCACTTCGAATTGACATATCCAAATCCGAAATCCGATCCGTCGCGTACAACCAGAATACGAACAGCATCGGCCCTATCGAAGTGAAGGACGTGCTTAAGAGAGACAGATACCAGAATTCTTCGGTAGAGTGCGCCGTCGCATGCGCGAGAATAATGAAGAGTGCGAGAGAAGTCAAAAAAGGATTGAAAATGGTTGAAAAAATTTTTGCTAAGTCAAACCACACCAGCCTAGTTCTTACACTGCGTGGCGTCCCCGTCTGCGGAACGAAAGTCGGTTTTTTCGCGGCTGTACTGCCTCCAAACTAGGAGCTTCAGGACTCTCTTGTGCCGTGTCGAATAGCGCTCCTCTGATGATCCTGCAACGCATCGATTCTCCGGCCGACGTACGCCTGCTCAGCCGACCGGAAGTAGACGCTTTGGCAGCCGAAATTCGTCAGCTCCTCGTGCGGACGTGTGCGCAAAACGGTGGCCATCTGGCGCCCAACCTGGGTGTCGTCGAGTTAACCCTGGCATTGCACCGCGTGCTGAACTTGCCACCAGACAAGATCGTTTGGGACGTCAGCCACCAAACATACGTGCATAAACTGCTGACCGGCCGGCGTGAACGATTCCACACCATCCGGCAAGGCGGCGGACTTTCCGGCTTTTCAATGCGGAGCGAATCGCCGTACGACGTATTCGGAGCAGGACACGCCTCAACGTCCGTTTCTGCAGCGCTCGGAATGGTGCTTGCGCGGGATCTCGCCAAAGAGCGATCTACCATCGTTGCAGTGCTGGGCGATGGAGCGCTCACCGGCGGCTTGGCGTACGAAGCATTGAATAACGCGGGGCAATTGAGAACGAATTTTATCGTTGTGCTCAATGACAACGAAATGTCAATTGCTCCCAACGTCGGTTCCATTGCCTCATACCTTTCCGTGCTTCGGTCAAAACCGTTCGTTAACTTTGCGCGCGAGAAAACAAAGGACGTACTCGAACATATCCCGTTTGGCGATACGGCAAAAAAAGCGCTCGAAAGTGCGGAAGTTGCTGCCATGCGGTTCGTGGCTCCGGCCGAAAAGACCACCATCATTTTCGAGGAGATGGGTTTCCGGTATATTGGTCCAGCCGACGGTCATAACTTCGATGCCCTCGTCGAAGCGTTGGAAACAGCCAAACGGCTCCCCGGGCCGGTTTTGTTGCACGTACGCACCGTGAAAGGTAGAGGTTACCAGCCCGCTGAGGTTGACTCTCGGACCTTCCACGGTTGCGGGGCCTTTGAGGTTGAAAACGGAAAGATTGAAAAAAAGGCGGGGGCGATCGCGACCTTCGCCGACGTCTTCGGGGACGCGATGAATGTCGTTGCGAAGGCTGATGCGCGCATCATCGGAATTACAGCGGCGATGCCTGACGGCACTAAGCTTTCAAAGTTCGCCAAGCAGTTTCCAAATCGTTATTTCGACGTTGGGATTGCCGAGGCACATGCGGTCTGTTTTGCAGCGGGAGCTGCAAGTGCCGGACTTAAACCGGTGTGCGCTATCTACTCGACCTTCTTACAGCGCGCTTACGACCAAGTCGTGCACGATGTCGCGGTCCAAAACCTTCCTGTCGTGCTTTGCCTTGATCGTGCCGGCTTTGTGGGCGATGACGGCCCCACGCACATGGGTCTGTACGACATAGCGTACTTGCGCACGTTACCGAACATTACCGTCATGGCGCCGCGCAGCGAAGATGAATTGCTGCCGATGCTCGAACACGCATTGTCTCTGGATGGACCAGTCGCAATACGGTATCCCCGCGGAAGCACTAGCGGGCGTCATCGCGACCCGGTTGCCCCGCTCGTGCAGGGGCGCGCCGAGCTCTTGCGCGAGGGCAGCGGCGTGATTATTCTAGCGCTCGGCAATACGGTGGACGTGGCCCTGGACGCCTACGAATTGCTCGCTCCGGATGTACGCCCCACCGTGGTGAACGCGCGCTTTGTAAAGCCGCTGGATGAAATGCTGCTTCTCCAACTGGCTGGGAGCCATAGCCGTTTTCTCACCTTAGAGGAACATTCTCTCGCCGGCGGGTTTGGTTCAGCGGTCGTCGAGTTTGCGTCCGACCGCGGACTAAAGATCCATGTGGAGCGCGTCGGAGTTCCCAACGTCCTTGTCCAACACGATTCCCAAGCCAAACAACGGGCACAGTTCGGATTGCATGCCGAGAATATCGCTGCGCGGGTGAGCAGCGTCGCCATTCGTCAGGAGATAGAACAACGTTGATTGCCCTGCTGCTTGCCGCAAAGACCATCCCTGCAAAATTGCCGACTCTTGCTCCGGTACTACCCCCGGCGGCGCAAAATTATCAGCCCACCATCACGCAGCAAAGCTGGCTTGCCGGGCACGCACCGTGGGCAACGCACGCCTTTGCGGGCATTTTTATCGTCGCGGCTCTGGCGCTTGTTTTCTTACTTGCCATTCAGACGACAAAACAAGAAGGGCTTAGCGGGACAATCGGTGGCAGAGTCGAGTCGGCGTACCGCGGCCGGCTAGGGCTCGAAGAAAACCTCAAGCGTGTAACGACGTTTGTGGCGGTGGTGTTCGTGCTGTTCGCGACCATCTTGTCCCTGACCGGAATATAGCGCGTTGGCCCTTTTAGAAGTTAAGAACCTGCGAACTACCTTCGACACGGAAGACGGCATCGTACGCGCGGTAAACGGACTATCGTATGCGGTGGAACAGGGTTCAACATTGGGCATCGTTGGCGAGTCCGGTTCCGGGAAGTCGGTAAATGCGCTTTCCGTGATGCGGTTGATTCAAAAGCCCGGGCGTATTGAAAGCGGCGAGATTTTGTTGGACGGAGACAGTCTGCTCACCAAGAGTGAAAGCGAGATGCGGCGGATCCGTGGCCATAAAATCGCGATGATTTTTCAAGATCCTATGACGTCTCTGAATCCGGTCCTTACGATCGGCGAGCAGATTTCCGAAGCGATTCAACTACACCTAGGCTACGGACGCAAAGATGCGCTGGAGAAAACGATTGAGATGCTAAAGCTCGTGCGTATCCCGTTGCCGGAACGTCGAGTGAAGGATTACCCTCATCAGTTTTCGGGCGGGATGCGACAGCGTGTCATGATTGCGATGTCGCTGTCTTGCGATCCGCAAGTGCTCATCGCCGATGAGCCGACCACCGCCTTGGATGTTACGATTCAGGCACAGATTTTAGAACTCATGAACGAGATGCAAGAACGGCTCAATTCTGCAATTATCATGATCACCCACGATTTAGGGGTCGTGGCAGAAGTTTGCAAAAACGTGTTGGTGATGTACGGTGGCAACATGGTGGAATATGGAACGGCAGAACAGATCTTCAGCGACCCGAAAATGCCTTACACGCAAGGGTTGCTGTCGTCCCTTCCGCGCCTCGATCAGCACGAGCGCAAGCGGCTGGAGCCGATCAAGGGCCAACCGCCCAATCTCTTGCGGTTACCGCCGGGCTGCGCGTTCGCGCCGCGTTGCGCATATCGCATGCCGATCTGCGACGAGCCGGTTCCCTTATACGACTTCGGCGGCGGGCACGTCGCGCGGTGTTTCCTGTATGACGAACGCGCAAAAGAACAGCGCCCCGTAGAAGCGCAAACGGCGCAGGCGGTAAGCGTTGAGGCCGTAGCGGCCACACCACAAGAACTGGCGGAAAAACAACTGTAATGGCGGTGGCGGCCCAGAGCCCTCAACCATCCGCGCATACGCACGATCTGTTAGCCGTGAGCAATCTTTACAAGTATTTTCCCATTCGAGCGGGCCTGCTCTCGCGTCATGTTGCGGACGTTCGTGCGGTCGATGGGGTAGACTTTACGATTCCGGCGGGTGAGACACTCGGGCTTGTCGGGGAATCCGGCTCCGGAAAAACGACGGTAGGCCGGTTGATTTTGCGGTTGTTGCCTGCAACCAAGGGCGCCGTGCTTTTCGAAGGGCAAAACGTTCTTGAGCTGGGCCGCGACGAGATTCGACGTCTGCGCAAAGAGATGCAGATAATTTTTCAAGATCCATACGCCTCGCTGAACCCCCGCATGACGGTGGGCGACATTATCGGCGAACCCTTGCGTATTCACGGGATCGCCAAAGGCAAAGCGGCCGAAGACAAAACCCAAGACTTACTGAAAATGGTTGGTTTGCAACCGTATCACGCCAACCGCTATCCACACGAATTTTCAGGCGGCCAGCGCCAGCGCATCGGCATCGCGCGGGCCCTTGCCGTTGGTCCCAAGTTCATCGTTTGCGATGAACCAGTCTCAGCGCTGGACGTTTCCATCCAGGCTCAAGTCATCAATTTGTTGGAAGACCTGCAGGTCCAGCTAGGCCTGACGTACTTGTTTATCGCCCACGATTTGTCCGTTGTGCGGCATATCTCGACGCGTGTCGCCGTCATGTACGTTGGCAAGATCGTCGAGCTGGCCAATCGCGACGATCTCTACGTGAATCCGATGCATCCCTACACGCAAGCCCTCTTGTCCGCGATTCCAATTCCGGATCCGAACGTGGAGCGTCGCCGCAAACGAATCATCTTAACGGGAGATGTACCCTCGCCCGTCAATCCGCCGTCAGGTTGCCGTTTCCATACGCGCTGCCCCGTTGCATTCGATCGGTGCAAAGTCGACGTTCCTGCGTTTAACGAGTACGCTCCCGGACATTTCGCCGCGTGTCACTGGGTTGAAGAGCACGGTGGGACGGCACCTGATTTGGTCGACGGTCCAGCCGCGTTACCTCCAGTGACTCCACAATAAAAAAAGAGCGATCTGCGATCGCTCCTTTTTGTTCCCTGGGAACCTTAGGCGCCCGACTTTTTCCGGCCGCGGCTCGTCTTGCGGCGGCCGGTCGACTTCTTGCGGCCATTGCTTGACTTCTTGCGTGAGGTCGACTTTTTGCGACCGGCGGTCGACTTTTTGCGTCCCCCAGTCGACTTCTTACGGCCACTCGTTGACTTCTTGCGTCGGCCCGTCGATTTCTTACGGCCGGCCGTTGACTTCTTGCGCCCGCCCGTCGATTTCTTACGGCCAGCCGTTGATTTCTTGCGCCCGCCGGCCGATTTCTTACGACCACCGCTTGATTTCTTGCGGCCGCCAACCTTTTCGCCTCCCGACGACTTCTTACGACCACCGCTCGATTTACGGCCGGTGCTCGCCTTTCGCCCTGACGATTTCTTACGACCACCCTTACGGCGTCCGCCACGGCCATTCGATAAACCACTTTCGTTCATCGTCTCGCCGTTTTCCATCATGTCGGAATCCATTCAACCTCCTCGTCCCTCCGGACGAAACTCGATATATTCCTGATGCGTTGAAACCTTCTCAAACGCTGTTTTGTGCATCGTACAACGCATTGCCAAATTATGCAACATTTTGGCCATATATAATGATGGCAAAGCGGATGACATTGCTTCCAGCTTGACGACCGGAGTATACTTAGGCCCGTGAAAAAGCCCCTTATCATCGTGGAGTCGCCGACCAAGGCTAGGACGATTAAGAAGTTCTTGCCTTCACGCTACGTCGTGAAGGCCTCGGTTGGACACGTACGCGACTTGCCAAAGAGCACGCTGGGAGTCGACGTGGAGAACGATTTTGCGCCCAAGTATCTCACCATTAAGGGCAAAGGCGATATTATTAAAGATCTTCGGGTTGCGCTGAAAAATGCAAGCGAAGTCTATCTTGCGACCGACCCCGACCGTGAGGGCGAAGCCATCGCATGGCACTTGGCCGAGCTTCTAAAACTGCCCGATCCCAAGCGAATCGAACTGCACGAGATTACCAAAGACGCGGCAATGACGGCGCTCAAACATCCGCATCACATCGATCTCGACCGCGTTAACGCCCAGCAGGCGCGGCGAATTCTCGACCGGTTGGTGGGATATAAGATTTCTCCGTTGCTATGGGCGAAGGTCCGCGGCGGACTATCTGCAGGCCGGGTCCAATCGGTTGCCGTGAAACTCATCGTCGACCGCGAACGTGAAATCACCAGCTTTGTGCCGCGCGAGTACTGGTCGATAACGGCGCTGCTGTCCTCTGAGAATGAACCGGAGAGCGTATTTGCGGCGGAGCTGATTTCCCGCGATGGTGAGAAGTTCGAGGCGACCAGTCGCGAGACCGCAGACGAAGTTCTCGCTGCGGTTGCCGGCGCCAGCTATAGGATAGCTTCGGTAAAGCAGCGTGAGACCAGGCGTAACGCCCCTGCTCCATTTACTACTTCCACCCTGCAACAAGAGGCTTCTCGCAAACTCCGCTTACGCGTGCGCCGAACGATGCAACTGGCTCAAGCGCTGTACGAAGGCGTCGATCTCGGCAGCGAGGGCACGCAGGGCCTCATTACCTACATGCGCACCGATTCTACACGGATTTCCGATACGGCTCGGGAAGGGGCGCGGGAATTCATTGTCCAGAGTTTTGGTGAGCCGTACTATGGCGGGCGGGGTTTTAAAGTTCGCGCCGGGGCGCAGGATGCCCACGAGGCAATCCGTCCAACAGCGATTGCGCGATCGCCGGCCAGCCTCGCGGGCATTTTGAAGCGCGAGGAATTGCGACTATACACGCTGATTTGGGAGCGCTTCGTCGCCTCCCAAATGGCCGCGGCGGTCTTCGATCAGACTACCGTGGACATTGTTGCCAACCGGTATACGTTTCGGGCAAACGGCAGCGTGCTGAAGTTTGCCGGTTTCACCAAAGTATATCAAGAAGGCAAGGATGACGATACTGTAGCGGCGGCGCGCAAGGGCAACGCCCCGACCGAAGGTAAGGGCCGCGTCCTGCTACCCAGGCTCGAGCAAGACGAGATTTTGAGGTTTCATCGACTCGACCCCAAACAACACTTCACCGAACCGCCTCCTCGATATTCGGAGGCGACCCTTGTGAAAACGCTTGAAGAAAACGGCATCGGCCGGCCTTCGACATACAGCGCGATCGTGGAAACGATTCAGGCTCGTCAATACGTGCAACAGACAGAGCGGCGGTTCCATCCAACGCAGATCGGAGTCGCCGTGAACGATTTGCTAAATGAGCATTTCGGCGACATTATGGATTTAGAGTTTACCGCTTCCATGGAGACGAAACTGGATCGCATCGCCGTCTGCGACGCCGGCTGGGTTGAAGTGTTGCGTCAGTTCTACCTGCCGTTTATTAAGGAACTGAATGTTGCGGAAGCCAAACTTCCCAGAGTCGAAATCAAAGATGAACCAACCGACGCAATCTGTCCGAACTGCGGCCGGCCCATGGTGATCAAGAGTGGGAGATTCGGACGGTTTATCTCGTGCAGCGGCTACCCGGAATGCAAAACAACAGCCCCGATTCTCAAAGATACCGGCGCAAAGTGTCCTAAAGACGGAGGGATGATCGTCGAAAGAAAATCTCGGAAAGGCCGCGTCTTCTTCGGGTGCGCCAACTACCCGAAATGCGATTTTATTTCTTGGGATCGAGTCGTGCCTGCACCCTGTTTGGTATGCGGTGCCTATGTTGTTAGCAAAGTACGCCGTGGCGGGGTCGCAAGCTTAGAATGCAGCAATAACAAAGAGCACGACAACGCCTCGCTTAATGCCAATTCTTCAGACAGCAACGTGCAAGAAGCGTGAGCTCTGTGCCGCTTCGTGTCATCGGCGGCGGTCTTGCCGGTTGCGAGGCGGCTTGGCAAGCCGCAATGTGCGGAATTGACGTTGAACTGTACGAGATGCGCCCGCACACCGCAGGACCGGCGCACCAAACGGGAAATTTGGCCGAACTCGTATGCAGTAACTCCTTGCGTGGCGCTGGTCTTCAGAACGCCGTCGGCCTCTTAAAAGAAGAGCTTGCGCTCCTGGACTCGGTCATCATTCACTCAGCGCGTCGCTCGGCTGTTCCCGCAGGGGGTGCGCTGGCCGTCGATCGCGCGCGCTTCTCTTCGCTGGTGGAAACCCGGCTGACCGGGCATCCGCGCATTTCAATCCGACGCCAAGAAGTAACCGCGATTGACGAAAGATTACCAACGATCGTTGCTTGCGGTCCCTTACCTTCCGCCCCCTTGCTCGCGGAAGTCGACCGGCTCGTTGGTGGAGTTGGGCGGCTGCATTACTACGATGCTGCTTCGCCTATCGTGTCCTCGGATTCCATTGACGAGACGCCAATGTATCGAAAATCGCGCTACGAAAAAGGCGATGGCGATGATTATCTCAACATTCCGCTGGACGAAGCCGGCTACAAGGAGTTCGTCGCAGATTTACGCCGGTTGCCGAAACACGAACCTAAAGACTTCGAGCTCTCGCTGCCGGTTCAGTATTTCGAGGGGTGCCTGCCCATAGAAGAGATGGCTCGGCGCGGAGAAGACGTCTTACGTTTTGGACCGCTCAAGCCGGTGGGGTTGCGAGATCCGCGCAGCGGAAAAACTCCCTTCGCAGTGGTGCAGTTGCGCAAAGAGAATCTCGAAGGAACCGCAATGAATCTCGTGGGCTTCCAAACCCGCTTGACGTGGCCGTCGCAAAAAGAGGCTTTCGGAAAACTACCTGGTCTGGCTCACGCCGAATGGCTGCGCTTGGGGGTCATGCATCGCAATACGTTTGTTGATTCGCCCCGTTTGCTAACGCCGCAACTTCGTCTAGTCGGTCGCGAACACGTTTGGCTCGCAGGGCAAATCACGGGGGCGGAAGGGTATGTCGAAGCGGCTGCCTGTGGTGCCATGAGCGCCATAGCGGCGGCTCGCGGGCTCGTAGGGCAGCCTGCGGTCGCGTTTCCGCGCGAAACGGCGTTTGGCGCACTGATTGCGCACTTGCAGAACACCGCAACTCCGAACTTTCAACCTTCAAATGTCAATTGGGCGCTTTTTCCGCCGTTGGATGAAGAGATCCATGACAAGCGTGAACGGCGTTCACGCCTGGCCGCCAGAGCGTTGCAAGCGATGCAAGAGTTCGCGGGGGCTATCGGAAGGCGCTGCCATGTTGTTGAAACCAGTCTGGCCGGAGTCGGGTAAGACTGAGAGGTATGAACATTCGTTCGACGACGATCGTCGCGGTGCGGCGCGATGGCAAGCTCGCCATCGCCGGTGACGGACAGGTGACCTTTGACAAAGTCGTCATGAAACACAGCGCACGCAAAGTTCGCCGCGTCGCTAACGGAAAGGTGATCGCAGGCTTTGCGGGGTCCGCTGCAGATGGAATTACGCTGCTGGAAAAATTCGAGGCCAAACTCAGCGAATACAAGGATAATTTGGTGCGGGCCGCGGTTGAACTCGCAAAGGACTGGCGCTCCGATCGCGCGCTACGGAGGCTTGAAGCCCTGCTCATTGTGGGTACGCCGGAGCATCTTTTTGTGATTAGCGGTAACGGTGACGTTATCGAACCGGACCAGGGAATCGCGGCGATCGGAAGCGGTGGTCCGTATGCGCAGGCTGCCGCCCAAGCGTTACTTTCTAATACTAGTTTGAACGCCGAGGACATCGCCAAGAAAGCGCTCGAAATCGCATCGCAAATCTGTATTTATACCAATGAAGACATTGTTGTTGAGGTCGCATGATCACGATCGCTGAACTTACGCCGCGCAATATCGTTGCTGAGTTGGATCGATACATCGTCGGTCAAGCCAAAGCAAAACGCGCCGTGGCGATCGCTATGCGAAACCGCTATCGCCGAGAAAGGGTGCCCAGCGATATGCGCGAGGAGATCATTCCAAAAAATATCTTGATGATCGGCCCAACCGGTGTTGGAAAAACCGAGATTGCCCGGCGGCTTGCGGGACTAACGGGCGCGCCGTTCATCAAGGTAGAGGCCACCAAATACACGGAAGTTGGATATGTCGGCCGTGATGTGGAGTCGATGGTACGCGATCTGGTAGAAGCGGCGATCCGCGTCGTCCAAGAAGAGCGCAGGACAGATGTGAAAGACGCGGCGGAACACGCGGCGGTAGAGCGCGTCATTGACGCGTTGCACCCGGAGACCCGCTCTTCATCGTCGCAATCGAATAGCAACCCTTTCGCGGCCACTCTGGGCTCGATCTTCGGAAGCAATTTGTCCGGCGTCCAACAACCCAGCGCGCCGGCGGCCGCCCCAAGCGAGTCCGCGCCGAGCGTGCGCGAGCAAGCGCGCCGCGATGTCGAGCGCGGCTTTTACGATGTGCGTCTAATAGAAATTGAGATTGAAGAAACGCCCAGCATGCCCATCGGAGTCATCGGCGGCATGGATCCGTCAATGGGTGGCGCCGACCTAGGTGACATGCTGAGCGGCATCCTGCCGAAGAAACGTACAAAAAAGCGCGTCACCGTATCTGAAGCTCGCCGGATCTTCGAACAGGAAGAAGCTGGGAAACTCATCGACATGGACGCCGTTAAACGTGAAGCCTTGCGCCGAGCAGGAGAAAATGGGATCATTTTCATCGATGAGATAGACAAGGTAGCTGGACGAGAAGGTTCGCGCGGTCCCGATGTTTCGCGCGAAGGTGTGCAACGCGATATTCTTCCAATCGTTGAAGGTTCCACCGTCAATACCAAACACGGGCAGCTCAAGACCGATCACATTCTGTTTATTGCCGCGGGTGCGTTCCACATGAGCAAACCCTCGGACCTGATCCCGGAGTTGCAGGGCCGCTTCCCAATTCGCGTGGAGCTCGATTCACTGACCGCCCAAGATTTTCAGACGATTCTTACCCAGCCGCGCAACGCGCTCGTCGACCAGTATAAAGCTTTGCTGGAAGTCGAGGGAGTAACGCTTGATTTCAGACCGGATGCGATCCAACAAATTGCGCAGTTTGCGATGCAAGTGAAC
>JALZBG010000239.1 GCA_030947645.1 Vulcanimicrobiota bacterium
TTCGCCTCGGACGGCCGCCAGAACGTTGCACTCTGTCGATGCGGCGGCTCGACGACGAAGCCGTTTTGCGACGGCACTCATAGTAGACTTGGTTTTCAGGCGGCGGAACGTGCAGTCGCCCAATCCGAGTAGCGGTCGTGCCCTCTTACGTTCGCCAAGGATCTGTGCCGCATAAGCGCCATATTCAATTTCGGCGCGCCGATGGGGGACTCTACGCCGAAGAACTCTTCTCTACCAAGGGCTTCGAGAGCGTGTACTCCCTGCTCTATCACGAGCGTCCGCCCACCGCGACGCTGGAAGTTCGGGCGTGGCAGCGGCCGGTATTCGCCTTCTTACCGAACGAGCCGCTGCGCAACCGCCATTTACGCACGGATCGACTGAACACCACCGGCGATGCGATAACCGCGCGTGTTCCGATGCTGGGAAATAAGGATCTAACGGTGAGCGTTGCGCCCGTGACGCAAGGGATGGAATACTTTTACCGTAACGTCGGCGGCGACGAGCTGCTTTTTGTGCATCACGGTGAAGGCGTGCTGGAATCGCTCTTTGGTGAGCTGGCGTATCGGGCAAATGACTATGTCATTATCCCCTGCGGGACGACGTACCGTCTGCAGCCTTCAACTTCCACTCGGTTGCTCGTCCACGAAAGCGCGGGACTCATCGAAATCCCCAAGCGTTATCGCAACGAGTTCGGACAGCTGGAAGAACATGCACCGTATTACGAACGTGACTTTCGCGTGCCGGCACTAAGAGCGCCGGCTAACGAGCGCGGCGAGTACGAAGTTCACGTAACCAATCGTGGCCGCAACGCAATCTATATCGTGCAGAATCATCCGTTCGATGTTGTCGGCTGGGACGGATACTGTTACCCCTACGCGTTCAACCTCGAAGAGTTCGCGCCGATTACCGGTAAGCTCCATCAGCCGCCGCCCGCCCACGCCACGTTCGAAGCTCCCGGTGCGGCGTTTTGTGCCTTCGTGCCGCGCATGTTCGACTACCACCCGCTCGCGATCCCGGTGCCATACAATCATTCCAGCGTAGATTGCGATGAAGTGCTGTACTACGTTAGCGGCAACTTCATGAGCCGGCGCGGAGTCGAAGAGGGGTCAATTACCTTGCATGCCGCGGGCGCGCCGCACGGACCGCAACCGGGGGCGGTGGAAAGCAGCCTCGGAAAAACCTCGACCGACGAGATTGCGGTGATGGTCGACACCTTCGAACCCCTGCAATTGGCGGAGCCGGCACTGCGCATCGAGGACGAAAATTACTACCGCTCCTGGATCGAAGAGGAAACGCCCGTGTGACCGTCAGTATTGTCGAAGGGCGGCAAAATGGTGCCGCTGACTTCACCGAAACCGATGCGGCGGACTCCCTCGCGCTCGCACCAGCCGCAAAGGGTGACGCGATCGCCGTCTTCCAAGAAGCGTCGTTCTTCCCCTGAGGGCATGATGATTGGTTTGCTTCCGCGCCACGTCAGTTCCATCAAGCTCCCGAAGCTGCTGGGCTTTGAGCCGGAAATCGTTCCCGAAGCGTAGAGATCGCCCGGACGCACGACGGTGCCGTTGATCGTCATGTGCGCGAGTTGTTGCGCCATGTTCCAGTACATCTCTTTGAAGTTGGTCGTGCAAATGACCGCGGACTGTTGGGCCTTATCGCGCATGCGCTGCGTTTGAAGTAACACTTGC
Source organism: Vulcanimicrobiota bacterium (assembly GCA_030947645.1). Taxonomy (GTDB): domain Bacteria; phylum Vulcanimicrobiota; class Vulcanimicrobiia; order Vulcanimicrobiales; family Vulcanimicrobiaceae; genus JALZBG01. Next base: position 1,686 of record JALZBG010000239.1, read on the forward strand.
AGCGTGACGTCGTAGTTCCAATCGTCATCCACCTTCAGATAATCCATGACCGGCGGCTCTTGACGCGGTCCTGCAAGCCGAAACGGTTCTAGCGCGTCCAGCGTAACGACCCACGGTGAAATGGACGTCGCAAACGATTTGCCCAAGAACGGTCCCAGCGGTTGATATTCCCAGCCTTGGATGTCTCGCGCGCTCCAGTCGTTGACGAGCACCAATCCAAAAATGTGTTCACGCGCCGATGCAATGGGGATTGAGTGGCCGAGCACGTTGCCGGGACCCGTCACAAAACCGATCTCCAATTCGATGTCCAGCATCGACGTGGGCCCAAAGCGAGGGGCCGGCGCATCGGGTGGTTTGCTTTGACCGAGCGGACGTACTACATCCGTACCGTCCACGACGATAGTGCTCGCCCGCCCGTGATATCCTATGGGCAAATATCGCCAGTTTGGCATCAACGGCTCACTGCCCGGACGTAGTATTTTGCCCATGTTGGTTGCGTGTTCCAACGAAGAGTAAAAGTCCACGTAATCGCCGACTGCGAAAGGAAGTTGCAGTTGCACTTCCTCCCGAGCAAGAACCGCTTCGCGACGCAACGACGAGGCATCGCGTAATTCAGCGTTTTGTTTGTCAAGCAACTCCGCGACCCGCCAGCGAGCCTTATTCCATGCCCTTGGTCCGGAGGTCAAGAACGCGTTTAGTGTAGCTTGCGAAAAAACCCGGTCTGCATCATGTAGATAGCCGGCAAACAATCCCGCTCTGGCCAACGCCGCAAGATCGAGCACGTTGTTGCCGATAGCCACGCCGACCCGTGCGTCCTCGCCTTGACGCCGAAAGACACCGTATGGAAGGTTTTGTAT
>JALZBG010000240.1 GCA_030947645.1 Vulcanimicrobiota bacterium
GCGCGGGTTACGGCTGCGCTGGAGCAACTCGAAAAATCCGTCGATACACTAGAATCGCAACCGCCCCGATGGCGCAACCGATGACCGCGGCAATGAACACGCGTAGCAGCGAAATCACGATCGGCGTGTGAAGATGCGAGAAGGTATCGACGATGTCCGCAACGCCAACGCCGATACCCAGGGCAAAGAGCCATCCTGTCAAACGGCGATGGGCCGGCCAGAGGGCCGGCAGCAGCATCAAGAGCGGAAAGCCTACCAAAAACTCTTTGAAGCGCGGCCGCACGCTCAGGATGGACGTGAGGCCCGAGCGCAACGAGAGCTCAACGGACGACGGAGCGATTTCAGTTTGATTTCCGCTGCGCGTCAGAACAAGAAATGCGACGGCCAACAATACGCCGCCGACCAGCAACTGATAGATGCGCACGGGCGAACTGATCGCGTGACGCGGATCGGCCAGCTTGGCATTAAAACGATCGGTGAACAGGTAGAGCGCGAGCGCTATCAGGGGCGGTGTAAACAACACGGCTTTCACCCCTCGGAAACGCTCGATTTCTTCCATCACCAGGGGTGAGCTCAGCACACCCACTACGACCAGTGCGCCCGCAAGGGCAACGCCCACTGCGATGGCGGTCCACACCAAGCTGCGCAGCACTTGGGTGCGCGCACTGTGGCAAGGCACTTCAAAAAAGGCTTTTGCGACCGCGCAGACCGCGGCCACGGAAAAAAGAATCCCTCCGCCAAGCGCGATCAGCGAACGCGCAAGCAAGTCGTGATGGGTTATCAGGCCGGCAACGTAAAGCAAGATGGTACATAAGAAAACTGCCGGCGTTGCCCAACGGCGCTGCCAGTTAAAAAACCCGAGCAAGAGCGAAAACATTGCCGGCACCGCAAGCGCGGCCAGTCCGACCAATATCCGGTTGTTGCCGCGATACAACGGAATCGGCGTCGCACGGCCAAGCCGAAAACCTCGCGCCCGTAAAGCGCTTGCAATCTGGTTCACGAGTTCTATGTTTGTCCGCTCGATTGACAGGCCGTGCCATTCGTGCGTATACGGGCGCAGATACACAACACGTACGTTTCGTTCACGAACCCCCAGCAGGTAGCGAGACACGATATCCTCGCCTTTAAGCTTGTCGAGCTCCAGTTTCGAGATCGCTTGCACTCGGGTGGTTTGTCCCGGGATCAAGCGCGCTAGTTCAGCATTTCCCTTCTGCACCTGATTGTCGTCGTACGTTTCGATGGCACCGTAGTTGAGGTGTGAGTCGCGAAAGGCGTCCGCCGTGTCTGGGATATGATCGGGAAAGCCCAAAACTTGATTGCGTATGCCAAAGAAGATGACGGTGCTCGCGCGTTCGTGCAGGCGGAAGGCGTCGAAGATCGCCCTTATGTGCGCCCCGGCCAGCCGTTCGTCGTTTTGGACCCGCGGCACTAATAAGAAGTCCAGACGCCGCGCACGTTCCATTTGATCGTCGGGGATCCCGAGACCGACACTGGAAAAATAATCCAACTGCGTGCGCACTGCAATCACATACGGCACGGCGTTGTGCAGCATCACGACGCTTGGGTTTCCAAAGTGCAACGCCAACTGCCGCCGGTAACGCGCAAACGTTGCCTTGTCGTAGACGACGAGATAGACTTCTTCGGGAACGATCTTATGGGCACGCAGCAGACCGGCCAGAGCAGGTTCCCCGATCGGGGCGAGCCTCGCGTTTTGCAGCAGCACCACCCCGGAAGTGACGTATGCGTTGCGCGAAGAGTTAATGTTTCCGCCAAGTTCCTCGCTCAGCGCCAGCGAGGTAAGCCCCGCCCGTCGCAGCGCGATCAGGAAAGCTTCGGCGTTATAGTTGTACGATCGCGCTACGCTGAGGAAATCATTATAGTCCATGGCCAGCTCGACACGGCGGGTGGCTTGTTCTACCCGCACGCGCTCGAAAGCGACGACCGCGGCGGCGAGCATCGCAACGGCAAGCGTGATCGCGACCAAACGGTTCTGTGGATGCACCAGCACGGGGTGCGCAATTCGTGGAAAAAACAGGAAGGCCCGCCGTAGGCGAGCCTTGCGCTGTCGTCGCGTATGCAGTTTCCCGCATACCGGGTGTGGGCGACGCTATTAGCGGGTTCTGGAATACGCCAGCAACCCCTCTCGCTATTGCTTCCAGCGCGGCTTGCGCTTGTCAACGAATGCGCCCATTCCTTCTTGCGCATCTTCCGCCAGTGCGTTCATGCTCATCACTTCTTTGGCGTACGCATATGCTTGCGGCTGGTCCAGGCCGATTTGAGTATAGAACGCAGCCTTTCCTAAGCCAACAACGAACGAACTCGCTTGCGCAATTTTCCGCGCCAGTGCGAGCGTTTCATCGCGCAATTTATCCGACTCCACAACTTTATTGATTAAGCCCCATTCTGCGGCGGTCGAAGCATCGATGAAATCGCCGGTCAAGAGCATTTCCATCGCCCGCTTGCGCCCGATGGCGCGCGTTAGCGCTATCATGGGTGTGGTGCAGAACAAGCCGATGCGAACGCCGGGCGTCGCAAAACGT
>JALZBG010000241.1 GCA_030947645.1 Vulcanimicrobiota bacterium
ATGGACTTGACGGCACTCTCTTGGCGGCGCGAAATATGGCGCAGGTCGATGGATTCGAGCGAACCGATTACCCGCTGCACCAAGCCGCCGTCGCTCTTTTCGAAGGTTTCGTGTTCGTGAGCCTGGCCCGGGATCCAATCCCCTTTGAACGTCACTATGCTCCTCTTATCGGCCGTTTTTCCAAATGGCATATAGCGGAGTTAGGTGCCGCCCGCACGATCGGCTACGACGTGGCATGTAATTGGAAGCTGGTATTTCAAAACTATTCGGAGTGTTATCACTGTCCGCTCGTGCACCCGCAGCTCGATAAACTTTCCCCCTCAGATAGCGGAAAAAACGATTTGCAGGAAGGCCCGTTTTTGGGTGGATTTTCGGAGCTGCGCACTCCCGGAGCCAGCTTGACAACGACCGGAGCGACGATGCGTCCACCACTCGGAGAAGTCGATGGTGCGGACCTCGATCGCGTGTATTACTACACGATTTTTCCTACGATGCTGCTGAGTCTGCACCGTGATTACGTGATGGTGCACTACGTGACGCCGCTGGACGTGAGTCGGACACGCATCGAATGTGCTTGGCTCTTTGACCCGCAGACCATGGAAAGTACGGGTTTCGATCCCAGCGACGCGGTCGACTTCTGGGACCTGACCAATCGCCAAGACTGGAAGGTGAACGAACTCACGCATTTAGGGCTGACGTCCCGGGTTTCTACACCGGGGCGCTATTCGAATGCCGAGGCGTTATTGCAAGCCTTCGACGCATACTATCTGCAGACCATGCAGCGGTAAAGTCAGCCGATGCTTCCTCGGTCCTTACACTTGGTGAAATCATTGGCCCTCCGCAAAGGTATCGCGATGAGATGTTCACGATTCGAGGTGTTTAGTGCTACAGCCACTTAGTATTCCTGATGCGTATTTTTGGTCGCAGTGGCAAGCGGAGCATTCGCTCCTGGCCAACAGTTATTTTTTTTCGACTGATGGCGGCAATGCCGTCGTCGACCCGTTGCCGTTCGATGAGTCCGCGCGCGCTCAGATCGAAAAACTCGGCGGCATTTCTACAATTCTTGTGACGACGCCCGACCATGAGCGCGAAGCGCAAGCGTTCTCACAGCGGTACGGCGCTACGATAATCATGCGACCGGGACATGAAGAAGAGGTCTTCCCAGGGGCGATCGCCATTCGGCTGCAGGATCAAAAAAGCGAACACGAATTTGCCGTGAGCATTCCCGCCCATCACACCGTCGTTGTCGGAGATTCCATTCTCGGAACGCCTGCCGGCGGGCTCTCGATGCTCTCCGATAGGAAATACGCGGATGTGCGCAAAGCAACGCTCGGACTGCGCCGGATTTTGCGGGAAAATCCGCACACGTTGCTCGTCGGTCACGGGCAGTCAATTTTCGGCGGCGCGTATGATGCAGTGTACCGATTGTTGTATGCGCGCGCCGGTGCGGAAGTGCATCGCATCAACGTTGATGAGCTGGAATTTCATGATGAGCGGGATGAGCATGACGCGCAACCGGCCCAATTTCAATGCCTTGATGCGGAAGTCGGGTTTACGATCGGCGCGCGGAAGTTAGGCTATCGAGTAAGCACATTGCAACCGGGACACCGTTTTTGCCCGCTCCACAATCATGCCCGCGAAGAAGAGTTATTTTTCGTCCTTGACGGTGAGCCAAGCGTGCGCACGTTGTCGGGGAACCTGCGTTGCCGGAAAGGGGATTTCGTGGCCTTGCCGGTTGGAGAAAGCGGAACGCATCAACTTCTTAACGAGAGCGAAGCTCCCGCCACGGTGCTGCTCTTGGCGCGTACCGAAGAAGTCGAAGCCTGCTACTATCCGGATTCCGACAAGCTGCTGGTGGATGCAGAAGTCGCGCTCATCACCGGCCGCCGCTCTATGATGGTACGAGGAAGCCCCAACTTAGACTATTTCGACGGCGAGTGAGGTCAATGAGCGCCAACTCAGACGGCGTTGGCGGTCATTAAGGAATGGTCCATCACTACAGGGTGATTTCCGCTTAACTGTACCGTTCGATATCCCAGTACCGAAAGTAAATGGTCGTGCGGGACCGTGAGCGGTCCCGGCTTTTTCGGCATTTCCGGGCGCAGGTTGCGGATAAGCTGTCGCGGCTGCGGTGGCGAAGCGAATGTTGCCTTCTTGATGTTGGATGATTTGATGGATGTGACCATTGAGCACCGTAACATTATCGAATCGCTGCAACATCGCTAGGGCCTTTGAGCCATCTTCGGTTGTCCAGCCCCATTTTGGATAGAGGGCGTATAGCGGAACATGCCCCAAAACGACGATCGGCGTGCCGGAAGACTGCGTTTGAAGGTCCGCCTTTAACCAACCCAGCTGCCTTTGCCCAATAAGCCCCATCTTTTCGAAGTTAAAGACGTTCAGCAGTCCCACAAAGTGCAAACCGCCTTGATCGAACGAGAACCAACCGTCCTTTGCTTCCGCACGTCCAAACGCAGCGAAATATGGCTTCGTGTCGCCGATGACGTCGTGTTCGCCGGGAAGCGTTATCAAGGGCGCTTTT
>JALZBG010000106.1 GCA_030947645.1 Vulcanimicrobiota bacterium
GTTCTTCGAGCGACTCGTCCTCTATCGAGTTCCCCGCGTCTAAGAAAGAAGCTATGTAATGCGGTATCGTGCCCTCGGTAATTCCGGTGTGAAGGTGTCCAGCGTTGCGCTCGGCTCTTGGCTGACATACGGGAGCTCGGTGGAGCGCGATGTTGCACGTGCTTGCGTTCGGCGCGCGTACGAGTTGGGCGTCAATTTCATCGACACGGCGAATGTGTATGCGCGTGGCGCGGCCGAAGAAGTCCTCGCGCCAATCATCGGGGAACTCTTCCGCCCTTCGATTTTCCTAGCAACCAAAGTGTATTTCCCTATGGGTTTGGGTCCGAACGAACACGGCCTTTCGCGCAAGCACGTTTTCGAGCAGATGCATGCGTCGTTACGTCGTTTAGCGGTCGACTACGTTGATTTGTATCAGTGTCATCGCTACGACATTCAAACGCCGATCGAGGAAACGTGCGAAGCGATGAACGATCTGGTGCGCCAAGGTAAGACGTTGTATTGGGGAGTTTCAGAATGGAACGCCGACCAAATCGCTCACGCCGTTAACCTTTGCCGGGCACGCGGATGGACGGCTCCAGTCAGCAACCAACCCGAGTATAGCGCGCTGTGGCGGCGCATCGAAGAGCGAGTACTGCCGGTGTGCGAGCGTTACGGTTTAGGAAACGTCGTCTTTTCGCCGCTGGCGATGGGAATCTTAACCGGCAAATACACGTCCGCGCATAGTCCTCCGTCCGGCACGCGGGCCGCCGGCGAAGCCAAAGGCTTTATGGAAACATACCTAACTCAACCAGTGCTCGATGCGGTGCAAGAATTGCAACCAATCGCCCAGCGCGCGGGCTGTTCGATGGCGCAGCTTGCGCTGGCGTGGTGCTTGCGCCAGCGCGCGGTCTCCAGCGTTATCGTTGGGGCCACCAAAGTGCAGCATGTGGAAGATAATGCGGGCGCCGCGGATATCGATCTGGATTCCCAGATTATTGCGGAGATCGATCGGGTGTTGCTCCCTGTAGCTCCCTATGAGCCGTTCACTTCATAAGCATGAGAAAACTGGGTACACCCGCCGTATGAACGAAAATGTCATCACCGGCGTATTCGCCGACAAGGATGCTGCGGCTCGAGCAATCTCCGACGTCCGCTCCCTGAATTACCCACAGGAGGCAATTGAAGTTAGCGGTCAGCCCCCCACGCTCACTGTACGCGTGCGAGCAGCCGCCGGCGATGAAGATCAACTGCAGCGCATATTGGGTTCCGTGCCGGGAGCCGATGTCACTCCGACGGCCTATGACGACGCAACACGCGATGAGAACCTGCGCGACGAAGCTGTGATCAGTGCCGACGATACCGGTATGATCCGCGAAGAACGAATGATTTTGGAAGGTGATCTGGCGCAAGCAGAGATCGAAGGAGCGTGAAAGCGACCGTCTACCATGGTGCGCGCGACGTCCGCCTCGAAAACGTGCCGGACCCCCGATTGCGCGAAGCGACCGATGCCATCGTCCGAATAACACACGCGGCGATTTGCGGCTCGGACCTATGGTTTTACCGTGGTGTCACGCAATGGGAGCCGGGAGACCGGACCGGGCACGAATTCATCGGGATTATTGAGGAAGTGGGTTCCGGCGTGAGTTCCGTTCGCAGAGGAGATAGGGTGATCGCACCGTTTGCGATCTCGGACGGGAGCTGCGAATTTTGCGCGGCCGGTTTACAAACGTCATGTCGGCACGGCCAAAGCTGGGGCGATGACGCCAACGGCGGCCAGGCTGAAGCCGTGCGGGTTCCGTTAGCGGATGGAACGTTGGTCCGCATGCCCGAAGCGTTCGCGGCGGATAATCGGAAACTCGCCGGCGCACTCTCGCTTACTGACGTAATGTCGACGGGGCATCATGGAGTCGTATCCGCCGCCGCACTCACCGGAGGTACCGTTGCGGTCATTGGCGATGGGGCCGTGGGATTGTGCGCCGTGCTCGCCGCACGCCGCCTTGAAGTTCGTCACATCATTTCGATCGGCCACAACGGCCGTCGTCTAAAACTGGCGCAGGAGTTCGGGGCGACCCAGACGTTCAATTCGCGCGAGCCGGATATAGCGGAGAAGATCGTGGAAGCAACCGGCGGTGGTGCGTCCTCTGTTGTCGAGGCCGTCGGGGGCCAGAACAGCATGGATCTTGCGCTGCAGATCGTGCGCGACGGCGGGACGGTGAGCTTCGTGGGAGTCCCGCACGGCGTAGAACGCGTCGATGTGCGGCGCCTGTTTAACGGAAATATTGCGTTGCGCGGGTCGCTTGCGCCGGCGCGTGCGTACATTCCGCAGTTACTGCCGGATGTGGAAAGCGGCAGTCTGGACCCCTCGCCTATCTTCGATTGGCACGTTCCGCTGGAGGACGTAGCGGAAGGCTACGCCGCGATGGACCGGCGAGCGGCGATAAAGGTGCTCTTAGAGGTCAGTTCCAGTTCTTGATGATGGCAGTCGGACCGCTGATTCTTGGCCCCCAGCCGCCGAACGAACTGCTGGAGGGGGTCAAATGAATGAGCTGAGTAAAGGTCGTTCTGGGTTGTTCTGTTTCCGCGGTCCGGGTCTTGGGTTGAGTCGTTTTCACGAGGGTCTTCACGATGGGTCCTTATAGATGCCGCGCAATTGCGCCGGCTTTTATAGCGTACCTTACCCTTATACGCATATATATGTGTTTTGTTGCAGTACACGTAAATGATGCCTTGCGGGTATCCTATTTTGCATCACCTGACCGCGATGAGGAGCTTTATGGAACGCAGAGACCTCTACCAAAACGATTTGACGGAAGAAAATTTGCCATCACCGGCGCAACGGGACGAGGCTCAGGACGGCGAGCAACGCGACCCTGACGTGGATTCGGCAGAGGACGATGCCGACATGTCTGACGACACCTTCGGCGTCGATCAGCGCCCTTGAAATGCGCTAGCTTCCGAGCGGCCATCGAGATCGCATCGCAACGATGTTACGCCGGCTGTGCACGGCGCATGGCTGCCGCTTCGAGCAAAAATGTGGCTTGCGCTCGATCCACGGATAGACGCCGTTCGGGGCGACCGCCGCTTTAAAAGCTGGGCTTCTTAAAAAGGAAGCAGGGGGAGCCCCCCTGCAGTTTAGCCCTTCCTACAGGGTCGTTAATCCGCTCTTTCCAGTCAACGCATCATTGATGCTGCTTCTTTCGCCGAGCGTATCGTCGACGCTGCCCGTCATTCCGGTCAAGCCGGCGCCGGTCGGCTCTTCCATCGATTCGTCCTGCGAACGCGTCGTTTGGCCCTTACCCGCGGCGCTATCGTCGTGAAAGAGATATGCTGAGGACTCGGGATCCAGTGCGCCTGCCGGCGCTTCCTGCACCATCTGCGCGAAGTGATCGAGGTCGTGCTGCAATTTTTTTTCAAAGGTTTTGCCGGCTCCAAGCGCTTCCCCGATGTCGCCGAGGATCCCGGCCGGCGGGTCGTAGGAAACGGTAACCTCCAAACGAGTGAGGTTTTCGCCTACAGCGGCGAAGCGAACGACTCCCGAGTTCTTCAGTCCGTCGGTTGAGCGCCAACCGATCTCCTGATCGGGAACCCAACCATCGTTCAGGGCATCCCACTCGTGCCGTCCAACGACATCGACCACCCAGTGACTGCGCTCGTCATCGAGATAGGTGACCTCTTTAACGTACGTCATGAATTTGGGGTAGTCGTTGAAGTGCGTGAATAACTGATACACTTGGTGGAGCGGGGCATTCACGGTAACACTGGCGCGATGTTCGGCCATCGAATCTTCCTCTTTCTAATAGTGCTTTCTGGTACACCCAAGGGTACCCGGGGTAACAACACGGTAAACCGAGCCAGTCAGGAGGCACCGTGCCGCGTTTACCGGCTATTCCACCACAAGATGCCCCGGAGGCCGCCAAACCGACACTGGAGTCATTTTATGCGGCGCGCGGCAATTATCCCAACATGTTTCGCACGCTCGCGGTGCGACCCGACATCATGCGCACTGCCGCGGAGCATTTGCGAGCCGTGACGGAAGGCGGCACGGTGCCGCAGCCTCTCAAAGAATTGTGCGTCGTAATGGTCTCGATGCTCAATGATTGCTCGTATTGAATGAGCTCACACGGCGCCTTGGCAAGGCGCCTTGGAATCGAGCAAGCGATGCTTGATGAACTTGGGAACTACGCTCGCAGCGAACGCTTCAGTATCCGCGAACGAGCTGCGCTCTCGGCCGCCGTTGCGATTACCCGTGAACCGCGGGGTCTTCCTGAGCCGATTTGGAGGGAACTTCGCAAGCACTTCAATGATGGGGAAATCATCGAGATCGTCTGCACGGTCGGACTGTTCAACTACTTCAACCGCGTCACCAATGCTTTGCAAATAGAACTTACAACGTAAGGGAGCGGCAATGGAACGAGACTTTGAGCGCGTAGCCGACGGTATCGAAGATGATCCGCGGCACGATGTTGGAGAAAGCGCAACTGAACCCACGCAAACCCACGAATCGAACCGCATCGAGGACGATATGGAAAGCATCGCCGAGTCTCAAGAAGGTAACGTTGAAAGATAGAAAGAGGGCCCGATGAAAACGCGCGCCTTTGTTTCGCTCTTCAAAGAGACATTCGCTGAATGGAGCAAGCATAAGTCCGCTCGACTCGCCGCCGCCATAGCATACTATACGGTGTTTTCCATCGCGCCGTTGCTGGTAATTGTCATCGCAATCGCGGGCCTGGTTTTTGGGCATGAAGCCGCGCGCGGCCAGATTCTTGGGCAGATTCAAGGTCTGGTCGGTCATCAAGGGGGGCAACAGATTCAGGGCATGATCGCCGCGGCGAACAAACCCAAATCGGGAATCATCGCCGGCATCCTGGGATTGGTCGCCTTGATCTTCGGTGCTTCGGGGCTGATTATCCAGTTGCAAGATGCGCTCAACACCATTTGGGATGTGGAAGAAAGTAAGACCGGCGGTTTTATCGCTATGATCCGCAAGCGCATTTTGTCTTTCAGCATGATTTTGGGTCTGGCTTTTTTGCTGATTGTGTCGTTCGTCGTCAGCGCGGGGCTTTCGGCCATCAACACATACACCACGAAATTGCTGCCCGCGCTCGCCTATTTGCTGCAGGCCGCTAATCTGATCTTCGACTTGGCCATTTTGACGCTGCTCTTCGCCGTAATTTACAAGTATTTGCCGGAAGCCAGGATCACGTGGCGCGACGTGTGGGTAGGTTCAGGGATTACCGCCATCTTGTTCGTGGCCGGGCAGTTTCTCATTACGCTCTACTTGGGCAAGATGAACGCGAGTTCACCGTACGGCGATGCGGGTTCGCTGATCATCATCTTGCTCTGGGTCTATTACTCAGCCCAACTTCTTCTTTTCGGCGCCGAATTCACGAAGGTCTACGCCGTTCGCTACGGCGACCCCATAGGAAGCGCCCCCACCGGCGGGGCTGGCGCACCAGCAACTTCTTAGACACCCCTCGCCTGCGCTTGTCACGCTTTGACGCTCAGCATGGCACGGACTTGTCACCCTGAGCTTGCCGAAGGGTGGTTACCTGGGCTCCAGGCTCGCTCGCGCCCGGAAATTTTTGCCTCTGGGGGGTTGACGCTATGTCTGCGGCACATTATACTAGTACAGTAGTACAACAGTACATTATTACGTCAGTATAAGGAGTCACAATGAACAACCGCCTTCGACAGGTATCCCCCCCGGTCGAGATTCGCCGTCCAGTCATCCCCGCTCAGGCACAAACCAGCCTGTTCCTCGGATGGGGCCCCAAGTTCTAGAAGATGCCTGCCGTTTTTACCGTCGACCCGCGCAGTGGCGTTCCGATGTATCTGCAACTGATCGAGCAAGTCAAGCGATCGGTCGCAGTCGGAGCGCTGCTGCCCGGCGAGCAACTCCCGACGGTCAAACAACTCGCGGTGGAGCTAACAATTAATCCCAACACCGTCGCACGCGCCTATCGCGATCTCGAGCACGATGACGTGATTGAAACTTCGCCCGGGCGCGGTTCTTTCGTGCGTGCTAACGGCGTGACGTCGGCCGCACGAAAAACTCTCAGCGATGTCGCCATGGATGCCCTCACGCGTGCGGTGCGCGAAGCGAAGTCTATGGGACTTTCGCGCGCAGAACTGCTCGCGCTCATCAATGATGCACTGGCGCGCTGGTTTCCGGAGGAACCTAAATCATGAGTAAGATTTCGATTCGGCAACTTACGAAGCGGTACGGGACCGTCGCCGCGGTCAGCGGGATAAGTCTCGACATCCTGGAGGGAACTGTTTTCGGGTTGCTCGGTCCCAACGGTTCGGGAAAGACCACGACCTTCAAGTGCATGCTGGACTTGGCGAAGGCGAACGCTGGTGAGGTTCTGTACGACGGAGTGCCGCTCGAGCCACGCTTGTTTGAGAAAATGTCATACGTCCCGGAAAAGAGTGTGCTCTACGAGTGGATGACCGGCGCGGAACATCTGGAAATGCAACGCCGTTCGTTCCCCGGCTATAGCGCAGCGCGAGCAGCAGAACTGCTTGAACTCTTCAGCCTCGATCCGAAAAAGCGCGTGCGCTTTTTATCGAAAGGAATGCGCACCGCGCTTTCGCTCGTGATGGCATTCGCGATAGAGCCGGAGATTTTCGTTTTGGACGAGCCGACCAGCGGCTTAGATCCCGTCAATCAGCGTTCGGTTCTCAAACTGATCATCGACGCGTCGGCGCGCGGCGCAACGATTGTATTCTCATCGCACCAAATCGGCCAAGTCGAACGAGCAGCCGAAAATATTGCCATCCTGAAAAATGGTAAACTGCTGCTTGACGGTTCGGTTGAAGACCTCAAAACGCGACAGAAGATTGTAGAGGCAATATTCGACAGCGATCAGTTTGCGG
>JALZBG010000107.1 GCA_030947645.1 Vulcanimicrobiota bacterium
ACCTCGCACTGCGCAACGTGGGAATCGTGTACGGCGGTGGCGGGGTCGGCCTGATGGGCATTCTTGCCGATGCGGCGTTAGCAGCAGGCACTGAAGTAATCGGCGTGATTCCCGCGGTCCTCGCAAAGCGGGAGATTGCTCATAAGGGCCTCACCAAGTTGCACATCGTCGGCAGTATGCACGAACGTAAGGCTCTTATGGCAGAGTTGAGCGACGGTTTCATCGTGCTTCCGGGAGGTTTTGGAACGCTGGAGGAGTTTTGTGAAGTCCTGACTTGGGCGCAACTCGGTATCCATCAAAAGCCGCTTGGTCTGCTCAACGTTGAGGGCTACTACGACGACTTGTTGCGCATGTTCGATCACGCAGTCGCGCAAGATTTTGTTCGCCGAGAGACACGCAATCTCGTCATCGATAGCGGTTCGTATGTAACGCTCGTGGAGAGAATGTCGCCCCCGCCTCTAGCCTGAAAGCTGTGCGCAACATCTGGGCGTTTGCTCAACCAAAATGTCGTTACGGCTCAGCGTGGCTTGATGCCGACGAACACTTCTAATGAGCCCGGCGGCACTTCCGAGTGTTCGAACGGCAGCGCGGATGGCGTGAAGCCCACTTCTTCGAGCAGCCGCAGCCAGTCGGCGCGAGAAAACAGTCCGCACTCGTGCCCCTCATAAACGGTCCGCGAGCGTCGTCCGTCTTGGTGAAGCACGTAGACAAACTCGTAAAGATATGTTCCGTCAGACGGATCGGGGTCCGAGGACCACTGCAGGTAGCGCAATGCTCGTCCCTTGCCGTCGTGACCGCCATGATCCGTGGTGTCGGCGAAGTTCTCGCAAGTGTCGTCCGGGGCGAAAAGTGCGACTCCGCCGGGCCGGCAATGCTCGAAAGCAGTTTTTATCGCGAGACGCAGGTCGTTCTCGGCTGTCATGTAGCAGACTGCGTCATGGACGAACACCGCGTCGAAAGTGCGATTCAGGCGCAACGTGCGCATGTCGCCCTGGATGTGCTCGCACTCGGGATTGATGGTTTGGCTGAGCGCCAGCATTTGCGGTGAGAGATCCGTCAGTGTAGCCGCAACGTTGCGTTTGTAGTGCGACGCATTGGCACCGCCACCGGAGCCCAGCTCGAGCAGTGTTCGCGGCGCGGGATCACTCGCGTCAACGATCGCTCGCCAATAGAACTCCGCCTCCTCAGCGTACTCTTCGGGAGCGGTCAACAAATAGTACCAGTCCGCTAAGTCCGTGTATCGACGCGGTAGCTGGCCGGCCATCCGCTTTTACTACTCGTGCAGCGCGGTTTTAATGATGCGTTCCTGTTCCACGGCGTGCGAACCGGGGTAGCCTTCGCTGGGACTGGCGCGGTAGGGGCGGCCGATGTATTCGATGTCCATGCCGTCGTTTTTGCGTTCCAACAGGCGCCGGCGAACGTGCGCACGGGCTCCCATGTTTTTCGGTTCTTCCTGGACCCAGACCAGCTTTTTGGCGTTGGGATAGGTGTCGATCAGCGAGCGTATTTCAGCGTGCGGCAGCGGCGAGAGCAATTCAACTCGAAGAATTGCCGTCTTCGTGACGTTCGCATAATCGTCGTGCGTTAGCAAATCGTAGTAGACCTTACCGGAACACAAGATCAGCCGTTCCACGTCCGCTTTGTGACCCGAAAACGCCGGATCGTCGATGACCGGCTGGAATCTGCCGGCTGCAATTTCTTCCATCTTGCCATACGATGCTTCGGCGCGCAACAGACTCTTCGGGGTCATAATCACCAGCGGCAAGGCGGCAGCATCGCGAGCCTGCAAGCGCAGCAGATGGAAGTACTGCGCCGCAGTGGAACAGTTTGCGACTCGCAAATTTCCTTCGGCTGAAAGTTGCAGGAAACGTTCGAGCCGTGCGCTGGAGTGCTCCGGCCCTGCGCCTTCGTAGCCGTGGGGTAAAAGCAGCGTCAAGCGCGAGGTTTGTCCCCATTTTGCCTGACCTGCAACGATAAATTGATCGATGATGATTTGCGCGCCGTTCATGAAGTCGCCGAACTGTGCTTCCCACAGAACCAGCGCGCTCGGCACAGAACCGCTGTATCCGTATTCAAATCCCAAACAGGCATATTCCGAAAGCGGACTATTGTACACTTCGAAACTGGCCTGTGCATCGGCAAGATGCGCAAGGGGAACCCACTGTTTGCCGCTTGTGGGGTCATGCAGAACGATGTGCCGGTGGCTGAATGTGCCACGTTCGGTATCCTGCCCGGTAAGCCGCACTGGGGTCCCTTCCACAACTAACGAAGCAAACGCCAGCGACTCGGCCATTCCCCAATCGACGAGACCCCTGGTTTCCATGGTCGCTTTGCGGCGCTGGAGCTGCATCACGAGTTTTTTGTGGACCGAGAAATCCGCAGGAACGACAGCAAGCGCCTCGCTCCACGCAAGCAACTTTTCGCGGTCGACGGTCGTTGCAACGGGCTCCGGGCGAGGGCTCGCGGCCCCCGGCTTGGCAATCATACCGACTGCCTTTCGGCCCCTGATTTCGTTATGCGCTTCTTGCAAACGCTGCGTCGCGGCACCAATCATCTCGTTGACGCCCTCCGTACTCACCAAGCCCTGCGCGATGAGTTTGTTGGCGAACAGCTCGCGCGCGGTCGGATGAACTTTGATCTTTTCGTACATTCCGGGCTGCGTGTACGCCGGCTCGTCTTGTTCGTTGTGGCCGAAGCGGCGATAGCCGATCAGGTCGATAATGATGTCGCGGCCGAATTTTCTCCGGAAGTCCATCGCTAGATGGACTGCAAAGATGCACGCCTCGACGTCGTCGGCATTGACGTGGACGATGGGAACGTCGAACCCCTTGGCAAGATCGCTTGAATAGCGGGTGGAGCGCGAGTCTTTGGGATCCGTCGTAAATCCGATTTGGTTGTTTGCGATGAGGTGAACGGTCCCACCCGTGGCGTACCCTGCCAGAGCTTGGAGATTAAAAACTTCTGCGACCACTCCCTGTGCCGTAAAGGCGGCGTCACCGTGAATGAGGATCGGCGCGGCCCTTTTGAAATCGAGCGTTGCGACCGGGGTGCGATGGTCCGTCTGCAAGGCCCGCGTGCGGCCTTCCACAACGGGATCCACCGCTTCGAGATGGCTGGGGTTATGCACGAGCGCAACTGCGATTTGCTTACCGGCAGTGGTGACATACTCGCCTTCCGCGCCGTGATGATATTTTACGTCACCGGTAACGTCGACGGCTTCGTCTTGTTCCTCCCCGCGCATATTCGCCGCTTCAAACTCCGCCAAAATTTCTTGATACGGCAGATTGACCACGTGCGCGATGGTATTCAAACGGCCTCGATGCGCCATCCCCAAAACGGCGTTGCCAATACCGTCCTCCGCAAGCATGATCAAGATCTCTTCGAGCATCGGAATCATCACATCAAGACCTTCAATTGAAAAGGTCTTCTGACCTAAGAATGTCTTGCGCAGATACCGCTCGAGAACTTCAACTCGGGTAAGGCGCTGAAGCACTTCCAGCTTTCGCTGGCCTGAGATCGGAACGCAATGGTTTCCGGACTCGATCCAGTCGCGCAACCACTCGCGCTGCGCGGTATTGGAAATGTGTTCCACTTCGTAGGCGATTGTCGAGCTGTACGTTTCTTTCAGACGAGGCAAGACTTCAGCCAGCGTGTCACCCTGTACTTTGACGCGCAACACGGAGGCCGGAATCGCTGACTGTAGCGCCGGCGTCAGCGCATAATTACGCGGATCGAGTGCCGGATCGCCAATGGGTTCTGTTCCGAGAGGATCGAGAGTCGCCGCTAAGTGCCCATGGGTGCGGTACGAGGCGACGATGGCCATCCCGGCCGCGACGGCGCGCAGCATTTCTTCCGAAGCAGTAGTGGTGGCGGGCGTGGGTGGAGCGGCGATGGGTTGCCCTACGGATGGAATCCGTTCGAGCCGCAGAGTTGCGAATAGCTGCTCGAAGAAGTCATCACTGCGCAGCAGTTCCTCGATGCGCTTGAGATACTCGCCCGATTGCGCGCCCTGAATCACGCGGTGATCGTACGTGCTGGTCATCGTCATGATCTTCTCGATTCCGAGCGAATGAAGCGTCGCCTCGGACGATTTCGCGAATCCGGGTGGATAACCGATCGCACCCACAGCGATGATTGCACCTTGACCGGCGAGCAGACGCGGCACCGAAGCAACCGTGCCGATACCGCCCGGGTTGGTCAACGTAAAACTAGCGCCGGAAAGCTCGTCTGCCGACAGCTTGTTATCACGTGCCTTCGCCACGAGGGTCTCGTACTGTGCATGAAACTCGGAAAAATTCAAACGATCAGCGTTTTTCACGACGGGCACGACCAGAAATCGAGTGCCGTCCTTGCGCTGGGCATCGACCGCGAGTCCCAAATGTATTCCCGGCTCGACTTTTTGCGCCGTGCCGTTCTCGCGCCGAAAATATGCCGTTATTGCGGGCGTTTCGTGCGCTGCACGCACAACCGCATACGCGATGAGATGCGTGAACGACACTTTTTCAGAACGGCCGGCGGCCGTGAGTGCGGCATTGAGTTCCTTGCGACGTTCTTCGAGCGTATGCACCGGGACGGTTCTAAAACTGGTGGCCGTTGGGACCGCGAGACTCGCTTCCATATAGCTTGCCAGCGTTGCGGCGGGACCGCGCAGTGGAACAACGCGTGTTTCCGGCTGCACAGGCGCAAGCGGGACGGCGGGAGCACGGACCGCCGGAAGCGGCACCCCGTTGGAGCCGGAAGCACCGTACGACGAAGGCACGTCCGCGACATGGTGCTCCACATCTTCGCGAAGGATCAGTCCATCAGGACCGCTGCCGGAGACCTGGGAGAGGTCGAGCGACCTGCGTTCCGCCAGACGCCGGGCTTGAGGGCTGGCATATATTTCGCCGTCAAGGCGCTGCGTCACGGGCGCCGCAGGTCGCGCGCTTGCGGCGGGAGCTAAAGGCTGGACCGGAACCGGTTGTGCCGCACCGTTGCCGCGTCCCGGCCGCTGCCCTGCGTGGGCGCTGGTGTCGATTTCGACCAGCTCCGTCCCCACAGCAACGGTCGCGCCCTCGGCAACCAAAATTTTAGTGATAACTCCGGCCGCCGAAGCCGGGACCTCCACGTCAACTTTGTCGGTGGTTACTTCGACCAGCGGATCGCCTTGTGCGACGTAATCGCCGACGTTCTTGCGCCATTCGACAATTGAGCCTTCGGAGACCGACTCACCCATCTCGGGAAGGGCGACTTTAACGATGGATTCGAGCATTGTTTACTTCACGACAACCTTTGAGTCGTACAATTTTAAGGGATGCGAGCAAACGGCCTGCCTCCGCGCCGAACCTTTCCGGGGACGCGTTACATCGAACTACCCATAAGGCGCGCTGCGTCTTACCGTTCGGCCGGCAAGATCGTGATCGGTGCCACGATGCTTTCTTCGGATAGTCCTTGCGTAAAGGTGGCTTCAACGATATAGCGGGAAGCAAAGCTAACGTGCGGCGTTGTCATTTTCAGCGCCCGTTGGTTTCGTGCAACGCTCCGCGAATCAATCTCTCGTGCTTGTGTATCCAAGAGCGTAAAGCGCAGGTTATCCCGTTGCTGGAGGATCTTAACAGCGATCTGTGAGCCGCCGATGACCGATTTTGGCCGCACCTCGAATAGTCCCGCACCGAAAGCGGCCGGTGCAGACGATTTTGGCGCGCCGTCGTCAGACCGGCCGAGCAACATCAACCCGATTGCGGATTGCGCAAGCGAATTATTTTGACGGACGCGCAAGATTACGCGCAGCTCGCGATTGGATGGAAAAGCTGGGACACGAAACCACGTAACTCCGCTTTTAGAATATGGCGCCTGTCCCCAAATCGTCCCCCCAGAATCGATTAGTTGCAATATCCCAGCGGCGCCAGATGCGGTGTATGTAACCATCACCGGCTCTCCGGCGCGGACAATCGACGGTGTCGCCGAAAGATTCGAAATTCGGGCGGTTTGCGGGGCTAGCGCCACCACGATTTTTGGTTTCGGCAACGGGATTGCGGTAATCATGCGCATCTGCGCATCGCCTCCCAACAGACCCTCCACACTTAAGCGAATCGCATAGCTCCGGGATTGAGGACTTTTTGGCAATGCAACGCGGATCGCGCCTTGCCGCTCCTCGAGTTGCCCGCTCATCAGACGCTCGCCATTTGCGGCTTGGACGTCGTACTGTAAGGTGCCGGCACCGCTACTTTTGTAGGTTGCTTCAACGACGTCTCCGCTGATAGCCGACGGAGCAACGGCAAAAGCGGTGATGCGCGGGATCCCCGCAAGATAGGCCCAGATGATCGCTACGATAATCACTGCGGCTGCGCAAAGCCATGCGAGGGTTAGATGCTTGCGCACGCTGGGCGCAGGCAGCGGCCCGTGCGCGTTAAATGCGATATCGCCGCCGCGAACGTCCGCAAAAATAGCTTGGAATTCATCGCATTGATCGAGTCGCACCAAAACTGTCGTGTCGGTGCTCGAATACGGCTCAACTGTCATTGGGAGCCCGCACGATTTCGCGATGGTCGCCCGGCGGTCGATCCCCATTACGCGGCCCGTCAGTGCCAGGGCCGTGGGATTATGGACGGAAAACGCATATGCCGCGATCCCCAAATTAGCGTCCACGCCGGAGAGGGTAAACATCGCTGATGCTTTCCCGTCGACGGCAAGAGCTTCGTCGCGGGGTGCCGGCAGAGCATACGGTGCCATGTTCAGTTCTTACCTGCCGGTGAAGGCCGTGCGCGCCGGCCTGACTTGGGTCGGAAACAGTGCACCGTACACGCGGCGAGGAAATCGCTTACCCGTGCAGGCAAAAATTGCAAATGCGTGGGCCATGAAGGGCACTAACGT
>JALZBG010000242.1 GCA_030947645.1 Vulcanimicrobiota bacterium
CAGCTGCTCGGTTGCGAAGACGAAAACCGCGATTCCGTCAACATCGGCGGTATCGCGAACCTGACCTTCCTTGCGGGCTCCGCAAGCCCGCAAGCGGCGGTTGCATTTGACAGCGGGCCCGGCAATATCCTGATCGATTCGTTTATGCGCGAGCGAACCTCCGGCGCCGCGTCCTATGATAAAAACGGCGCCAATGCAGCGCGTGGTAAACCGGACCAGGCGCTTCTGGCACAAATGCTCGAGGATCCATACTTTGCTGCACCGGCACCCAAGTCAACCGGACACGAACGATTCGGTACTGTGTTCGCCATGCGGTATGCGCGAGAGTTGGCGCGATTAACGTTGGAAGACGGCGCGGCGACGTTGACCGAACTCACGTCAATTTCAATTACCGAGGCAGTAACCCGAACAGCACCGCGCGGAAGCCTAGTCTTAATCAGTGGCGGCGGCGCCCACAATCATCATTTGGTTCGCCGTTTATGCGAACGGCTTACCGGTTACCGCGTCGAAACATCGCAGAATATGAATATCCCGGTCGATGCGAAAGAGGCGTTGGCCTTTGCCGTGCTCGGCTACGAAACGTTGCGAAGTCGCGCCGCGGGATTGCCCGGCGTGACCGGTGCCCGTCACGCGGCGCTGCTAGGAGCGCTTGCTCCGCACGATCTCCCCGCCTTGCTGCGCAAAGTGCAGACTGAATGCCGACAATAGCCGTCGGGGTCGATGCCGGCGGTTCTTCGACGGTGGCGGGGTTGTCGCACGACGGAAAGCTGTTGCGAAGTGCGAGCGGTGCGGGAGCGAGTCCGAGCACCCTGGGCCCCGAGGCGGCAGCCGGCATCATCAACGATGTGCTCGACCAGGTTCTGTGCGGGGAACGTCCCGACGCTATCTGCATTGGAGCGGCGGGCGCCGGTAGGTCCGGTGTCGCCGTCGCGCTTGCGGGCCTGGTGGGCAGGCGTTTTGAGGGCGCACACGTCGACGTGTATGACGACGCGTTTGTCGCCCTTCGCGCCGCAGAAGTCCCAACGCCCGCCATACTGTTGATTGCCGGCACCGGATCGATTGCGGTCGCGGACACGGGAACGCAGATGGAACGTGCCGGCGGATTCGGATATTTTCTGGGTGACGAAGGCTCTGGTTTCTCCATCGGATTAGCGGCAGCGAAATTGCTGGCGCAGTGCTTGGACGGACGAACGACGAGGGACGACTTTATAGCAGCCATCGGTAAGGCACTGGACGTAAGCTCCCCGGACGAATTGATCGAGCGAATTTACGGAAACGCAAATCGGGTTACTCCTATAGCGGGCCTCGCTCCCATCGTGCTCCAGTTTGCAAGCAGCGGGAACCGCAGGGCGCACAGGATCGTCCAAAGCGCCGCTTTGGAACTCGCGGAGCTGGTGAGACTCGTTGCTCGTAAGGCGGCGCTGCTCTCCGCGCAACCGACGGTTGTGCTCAGCGGTGGTCTGCTGCGCGAGAACAGCATCCTTTCATTCTTGCTGGAAACTCGCGTGCAAAATGATTTGGCGGGCGCCCCAATCGTACGCCGGCCCGCCGAACCGTACCTTGGAGCCTTACATACGGCTCACGCGTGGCTCACAACAGGCGCGAAATGAGCGAACAACCGCCCCGAACCGAGCTGCGCGATCCGCAAACGGAAGGATTGGATCTTCTTGAAAGCTTTGCGCTCGTCGATCTACTGACCCGAGCGCAGATGCGCGCCGTAGATGCAGTGCTGGCCTGCTCGCAGCATATTGCCGAAACGGTCGAGGTCGCTGTGGTGCGGCTGCGCGGCGGCGGAAACATGCACTACATCGGCGCCGGTAGCAGCGGACGTTTGGCGTTCCTCGATGCCTCCGAATGTCCACCAACTTTTGGAACCCCACGTGAGCGCGTGTGTGCTCATATCGCGGGTGGTCCCACTGCGCTCACGCGCGCCGTGGAGGGCGCAGAGGACGACGCGCGGGCTGGGGAGATGGAGATGCGTGAGCATGTCAGTGCGAAAGATATCGTCGTCGGTATCTCGGCCAGCGGCGCAGCGCCCTACGTCATGGGGGCCCTGTCGGCCGCGCGAACCGCGGGCGCGTGGACTGTAGCGGTCGTTAATAACGACGGCTCGAAGTTAGAAACAGTTGCGCAAAAAACCATCGTCGTCGCGACGGGGCCCGAGCCGCTCGCCGGCTCAACGCGCCTGCTTGCGGGTACCGCCCAAAAATTGTTGCTCAACACGCTTTCCACGGCCACTATGATTGGGCTGGGCAAAGTGTACGACAATCTTATGATTGACGTCGTCGCAACAAACGACAAATTACGCTTGCGCTCTCTGCGCCTCGTGATGCAGTTGACCGGAGGAGCTGAAAAAGAAAGCGCCGGCATTCTGCATGAGGCGGGCGGACGAGTGAAAGTAGCGGTTGTGATGGCAAGACGCCGCGTCTCTGCGCGCAAAGCGCAACAACTGCTAAGCGAACACGGCGGCTTTTTGCGCGCCGTGCTGGAAGGGTAAACGTACCCC
>JALZBG010000005.1 GCA_030947645.1 Vulcanimicrobiota bacterium
CAGCGATTACGGCCCGCCCTCTTCGCGTGATATAATGCCGCATCTGCTGCTTTTAACAACTCGGCAACGCCGGCCGAAGCGAAGTCGTCGGTCGAGGTAATCCCGATGCTCACGGAAACGGTACTGTTGCTGCTGACCCCCTCATGCGGAATGCCCAAAGCCTGGATATCGGTGCGAAGTCTTTCGGCAACCAAAACCGCGGCCGCGAGTGCCGTTTCAGGCAGCAAAGCTACGAATTCTTCGCCGCCTAGTCGCGCAACGCAATCCGTTGCACGCGCGACGCATCTGCGCAACGCCTCCGAGATCCTTTTAAGGCATTCATCACCTTGTGCGTGTCCGTAATGATCGTTGTATTTTTTGAAGCGATCGACGTCTATCATGAATATCGAAGCCCCGGAACGGCGCCGTTGCGCGTGATTTAACGCGATTTGACAATTGAATTGAAAAGCCCGACGGTTGGCGAGTCCTGTAAGCTCATCGACGTTGGCGGAATTCGAGATGCGGCCATACAGAGCGTGAACGTCATTTAATAGCATCACGAGGACGACCGACGCCGTAGTCAGTGTTTCAACTTTTGCCAGATACCACCCCAGGGTGAATCTGCCGGCCGCTGTCGCATTAAGGGTCGCATCTAAGCCGCTAACGATCAGGGCGACCATGATCCACAACTCAAAAGCTTGCTTAGCCCGGGTTGTATAGTACAGACGGCCTGCGACAGCGAAGCACACTAGTGCGACTAACGGAGCGATGCCTGAGGTGAAAAGAGGCGCAAAGGAATTGCCGCCAATGAGTATTGGAAGATGATTACGCTCTACTACTGCGACGATGATACAGGCGACTGCGGACCAGAAAGCTGCGTGCAGCCCGCAGCGCAGTAAGCGCGAGGCTTGCGACTGAGCGGAGATTTGCATGCAGAGCGTCGGGTCTATGAATGTGTAGACGAACACTGTAAGCGCGAAAGCCAAATGCCATATGGTCCAAAACCAGATCGCTAGCTGGTGCCATGAGGTGCTGCTCGTCAGCACTCCAGGAAAGCTAAAGACGTACGCTAAAATTAAGGTTCCGGTAAGCAAGTACGCCGCGCCGATAGGAAGAAACGGCAAGAAGCCCGTGGCTCGAAAGCGAGCGAGTAAAAGCAGACCCGTTAACAGTTCGGCGACCAGGCAGACCGTCATCAACATGGGTATGAACCAGGCCAAGTGAGGGCCCTTCATATGCCCCGCCCAAATCGATACAATGGTGAGTACGCCGAAGCACGCGCAAATGGTAATTGCGGAGCCGTTCTGCCATCGCGACGGGGCTACGCCGCGAGGCGCCGGATCAAAGGTGGATATCGGCGTTTTCTTTGATTCGACTTCGACGTTACCGAACAATAGAAACTCCAGTGCTTCGCCCTCAAGGGCAAGGTCACACAGAATCGTTCGGTCCCTGCTAGGCGCCGCCTAAGCTATTCGCGCAACGTGGGCGCTAAGTTTTAGATAAGCGGCGCCGGCTTTCGGATCCGCCAGCCGTACGGCTCCGGCCGCTCACAGAACGAAGGTGGATGAGCCGGGCCTTGTATGAAAGAACGGGACGATGGCGCAACCGAGGAATCCCGCTGCCGCAAAATTCGCAGCCCAACTACGTGACGCGCAAGGTCTGTTGGCGTTGCAGCGGAGCGTGCGCGCTGCGACTCCCCCGGAGAAAATCTATCTCGAAGCTCGGCTTGCTATAGCTGGTTTTACCTACTTCGTTCACACCGTGCGCAGCAAGCGCAGCGGGGTTACTTTCCGTTGCAGGCTACAGAGACCGAGACTTCGTCTTCACTGAGATCGATGGCTCATCATGGAAGCTCCGCATCGATCGCAACGTTGTTCCGCGCCACGGCAAAGCGCGCCGGCCTCGGGCATTTGCGCTTCCACGATCTGCGCCACAGTGCGGCGTCGCTGCTCATTGCGGCCGGCGTCCCGATTACCACCGTCTCGCAGACCCTCGGCCATGCCAACAGCGCCATTACTGCGGTGAACATGCGGCGCTGCGCAAAAAGGCGACCGTTTTCGGGCAAAATGTCGGCCAGAATGTCGGCAAAGGTCAGCGGGAACCGCGCCGATAACGCGCAAACCCGCATATATGAAGGGTAAGCCGAGATAGCTCAGTTGGTAGAGCACAGGTCTGAAAAACCTGGTGTCGCCAGTTCGATTCTGGCTCTCGGCACCATCGGAAGCGCCTGCCCTGCAAGGGGCTGGGCGCTTTTCCGAATCTAGTGGACATGCGACCCCCAGACCCTTACGAAAAGCGTATTTAGAAGGGGGAACGGTGCCTCAGTGCCATGACTTACCGGCGGCGGTATGAATCTTGTCACGCTTCCAACTACTCACGCTGATAACCGATCGCTTCAGGCCGCAGTGTAGCCAAAGTGTAGCCATAAGGCATACGATTGGCCGATGCGAGTTGATACGCTACGAGACACAGTGGTCGCCAAACCCTAATTAAATAAGCCGCAACAATACACGGTGATACAAGGCACGATACAGTCGTACGGATTCGAATCCCGTTGGCGCTACCAGATTGCGCGACAATCTGGTAGCGCACAGTACGTCAAGCGAGACGGTTAGTGTGCGCGAGCTGGCGCGGCTCTCGTAACGCGCGCAAGGAGTTCGGGCGCGTCGAGCTGCTCGCACACGGGGCGGAATCCGGCAGTAGGCCCGCGCCACTCCAGCTCGTTGACGTCCGCAAAGAGTTTCGCGTCGGTTCTAAGGGTTGCTAGCACCTTGAATAAAAGTGCGAGAGGTTGCCGGTCAGCGAGCACGTGCGACGGGAATAGCTCAATCGCACCATAACGTGTGAGGAGAGCGGCCGCGCCCTTATGCCCAATGCCCGCGATGCCGGGATAGCCATCGGCGGTATCCCCAACGAGCGCAAGATAGTCGGGTATCAGCTCGGGATGTACCCCGAACTTAGCTCGGACGCCGTCAGCGTCCCGGATCACGTTGCTCCTTCGGTCGACTTGCACGATACGGTCCTCGCGCACGCATTGCGAGAGATCTTTGTCTGGAGTCCAAATGCAGATTTTCTGTACCCGAGAATCCTGCGAGGCAATTGTGGCCGCAGAAGCCAGCGCATCATCGGCCTCCAGCTCGATCATTGCCCAGACCGGAATTCCCATAGCTCGCAGCGCGTCCTCGAGCGGCTGGAACTGCGCGAGAAGCGCGGGGTCGATTCCAACTCCCCTTTTGTACCCGCTCCAAAGCTCGTTGCGAAACGACTCGATAACGTGATCTGTGGCGACGCCTAAGTGTGTGGCACCGTCGCCGATCATTTGCAGCATGGTATTGAGCACTCCGACAACCGCCCCGAATCGTCGCTCCTTTCCATTGGTGGAGCGACGCAGTCCATAGAAATGGCGGAAGAGCTCGTAGGTTCCGTCGACCAGATGAACGATCACGACAAACCTTTCTTGCGTTATCAAGTATGCGCGATTTTAGCCCCGCCCCGACGCTCGATGGTTTCACGCAACGCTAAAAAACACGCGCCTCCCCATAAAACGCGCTTCCTTGCATGTTGTGTATGCCGATGGGACGGTCACCTGCCAGCGAAGGTTCAGGAGCAATGAAATCGCAAGGATTGTGGCAATCTGCGCCCAGTTTGACTTGGGCTTTCGGCGCGTGGATGGAGTATTCGCTGTCTTCGGGCAGCGATCACTGCTTGTAGATCGCTACCTTCTGTCGCTTGAATAAGCTTTACCGGACCGTCTGCACAAAGCACGCAGATCGGTAGGCGTTTCTCGCGTCGGAGCTGACGATGTGGTCCTGAGGCACCCCTGGCAATTATCGATGCCCCACTGAACGCAGGCGTGACCGTTAGGGCCGTGGGAATTAGGTTTATGCTCTTTGTTTGGACATTTGAGCGAGTATCATCCGGATAAGTCGGTTCGTTTTGGGCATTTCCCGCTGTGCCTTGGTTGGTTTCCTCCCGGCAAAAAATAAAAAGCTTTGGCTCACTAACCGGTTAGTAAGATGTTGCCATGGTTAGAACCACCAGATACATACCGGTCATGATGGTTTTGCCGGTACCGTATCTTCAACTCGAGAAACTTAAAACCGCTCTGCTTGAAGTGCCCACTAAGTTAGAGTTACTCTTTACGTTTGGCGTACGAGGGACGGGCGCGGCAGTTAAAGTAGGGTTCATTCTGCGCTGACGCGCGACAGCGCCGGCTCCAGAGCAATCGATCGGGCGTTTCATGATTTCAGTGAGCCGTTCTGTGGGTAGGAGGGATCGTCGTCGGTGCTGCTATATTTTGGGACTTCCAACGCCAGGACTCACCTTGTCATGGCGTCGGCGCAGCGGTCATTGTTGCCTCGATGTTCGTGCGATGGGCGCCGTGGTCAGGGTTCTTGACGCACGTGCGCTGGATGGACGTATCGGACCGATGAATATGCCTATGTAACGTGCGGTCGTAGCTCAATCGGATAGAGCAACAGGCTTCGAACCTGTAGGTTGGGGGTTCGAGTCCCTTCGACCGCGCACTTCATGACTCTCATCACTGCCGGGGATTATCGTGCACGAAGTGCTCGAAAGGGGATCATGTATACACGCGCTGCTTTCACAGCCTTGGGTGTTGCAAAGAAGTCAGGACAGTATGTTCCTCAACTCTGAACTCCACTTGGAACTGCGCTATCAACGATTCTTTTCAGCAAGCTGCTCCAGCAAATTAGAGCGAGCTCCGGGAGAGCGTTGCACACAGCCTAAAAAACAGGGTCGATATTAGCAAACGCGTAAATCGCGGCTGGGAAGGCGCGCCGGAGGTTCCAGAGTGAAGTTAAAGGATGAGGTTTGGCCGGAACTTCCGCTGATTGCTTGGCGGGAGACCTGTGACACGCTGCACATGTTCGCTCAAATCGTGGGCAAGACTCGTCTGGCACTTGCTCCCGCTGAACCAGAGTGGGCGCATGTGGCGCTGTATGTCAGTTCGCAGGGCCTTACCACGGGCCCGATACCCTTTGGGGCGCGTTCATTTCAAATCGATTTCGACTTTGTTGCGCACAAGGTGGATATCGTAACCAGCGATGGAGGGCATCGCGCGATACCACTCAGCGCGAGGAGTGTTTTGGAATTTTATACAGACGTTATGCAGTCGTTGCATGCGATGGCAATCGACGTTCGCATGTGGCCGATGCCTGTTGAGGTCCCCGATCCAATCAGGTTTGATGAGGACACGGTACATGCTTCCTACGATCCCGTATACGCCAACCGCTTCTTTCGCATTCTGGTACAGGTGGACGCCGCCCTCAAGAAGCATCGCGCGCCGTTTCGTCACAGGCATACGCTCGTCCAATTCTTTTTCGGGAGTTTTGACCTGGCCTATGCACGGTATTCAGGGCGCCCGGCAAAACCGCCAAGTGACGACGTTATTATGAAAAATGGCATGGATGCTGAGGAGGTTTGCGTGGGTTTTTGGCCCGGAGACGACCGTTTCCCCGAACCGGCCTTCTGGTGCTATGCATACCCCAAGGCCGCCGACGCGCCGACGCTTTCTATCCGTCCGAGCGCGGCTTTTTGGAATGATAGCTTGGGCGAGTTCATGCTCCGGTACGATGATGTCCGCAACGAGGATTCTCCGCATGACGCGCTGAGCGAGTTTTTCACTAGTACGTTTGAGGGTTTTTCAAAATTAGCGAAGTGGGAGGAAGTGCAACCGCCGTTGTGATCCTTAATTATCGCGGTAAACTTCGAGCACTTGCCGCATCATCTCGAGCTCCAACCCCGAGAGCAACAATCCCGCAGCACAGAGAGATGAGCGCGCTGCGCTTAAAACGCGCCGGTACCGGTGCTAACGATTCGGTTTCCCTAGCGCTAACATCCGGAGCTTGTGTACGCGACGGCCATGCGGTCTAGGATGGCCGTTTCGCCTTTCTGCCTCTCAAGTTTTTAAGCCCACACACCCTTCGAGCTTATGCACAAGGGCCCGGCCCCCATATTCGATCCTATCGCTGTTCCTTAACCATTTGTGTCCAGAGCGCAATGAGCAGTATCGTCGGGGCCCATTGTCCTACGAAAAGCGACTCATCCTTCTTACGAGCAAGCTGCAGGATCAGGGATCCCAGTATCGAGGCTGCCGCCGAAACCATCAAAACCGAACGCATTGTCGAGTTGGTGGGTTCCTGCGAGAACGACTCTTCCATCGTGTTACTGACTTTTGCCGCCGCATTGGGAACATCGCCGTTGCTGACGGAATCGGCGGTGCTTTTAGCTGTGGATGACCAGTCGGTGGTCTGATTCATGTTACTCCTTAAAATCAGGCGTGCGTTTCGCCGCACGCCTGGGATCCAGTGATTCTTGATACTTTGAACGAGGAAGCGGAATCGTGCGCTTGTTGGGCGCGTGCGTCGTTAGCAGGAAACCAATCGGCAGCTGTCATGCAGCAGTGTTCGGATAAGACAATCCTCGTTCATCGATCTTACTTACCCAAGAGCGAGCTTAAATCACCCAAAAGCAAGCTTAAATCACTTGCAATCCTGCAAAGCCGACGAGCAGGCTCCAACTGCTGACCTGCTGATTACGAATCAGTTCTTTATCGGTAAGAACGCTATATGGGAGGCGGAAGTAATGGGCCTTGCGGCAGTTTTGCTAAAGACGTTGGTCCAGCATCTGCGCCTCTGCTTGTTGTCCTTACTCCATGGGACTCATAGTTTTTGTGGCCCGAGCTCCGCAGGTTCCAAAATAACCCAAAACCATCTGGCGCGGGGCTAACCGCAGTTCGGAAGAAATTTGTCGTGTCAGGGAGCAGCGACGAAAATCGGAGGTTTTACCGTTGCTACGCAGCGTACGTCGGGATGGCCCGGGTGCTGCAGAAATGACTTCATCACGGTTTGCGCGCATTTTGATGTGGCGACCGTATGACCACTACCAGGGAAGACCAATACCCGGGAATTGCGAAGGTGCGCCGCTGCGGCGTCGGCCCATACCTTGCCCGTGACGGCATCAAAGCTTCCCGAGAGTATGAGCGTCGGAATGGTGCTGTGGACGGTCTGTCGCATCGCCGCTGGGGCC
Organism: Vulcanimicrobiota bacterium; assembly: GCA_030947645.1. GTDB lineage: Bacteria > Vulcanimicrobiota > Vulcanimicrobiia > Vulcanimicrobiales > Vulcanimicrobiaceae > JALZBG01. Next base: position 7,030 of record JALZBG010000005.1, read on the forward strand.
TTCGGGACGTTCCACACGCGGCAGTAGTCGGCGGCGTTCGTGAACTGCGGCGCTTCGGCGAGCACGGACGCCGGATACTTCGGGAATGCCGTTCGCCCTGCAGCCAAGATTTGAGCATGCTTCTCGAATGGGAACCACTCGCTACACGCAACGCCGTAAAATAGGCCGTATCCCAGGTATCCAGGCGGTAACACAAAGGCTAGTCGGGAGGTAGCGATGTGTTGCGGCTTACCGGCGGCAAGTTCGGCGATCCAGCGCGGGACCTGAGGGGACCGGTCGGCAGTCAGGCTTATGCTGACGAGCCAGTTTGCCAACGCTCCGCCATCGATGGTTACAGCGATTTTTCGATGGCGCGCGGGATCGGTTATGTCGGTTGTGACCGGATGCGATTCCAGGGTTCGGACGAGACCGGTAAAGGTAGCGCCGAGATGCGGATAGCGGGTCCGGCAACGGTATTGTGCCGAGCAGGCGGCGAAAAGGTTGTCGAAACCGGCGCGCGCATGGGCCAGAAGGCCGAAAAATTCACGAGATTCGGTGGTACCGTCGAGTCCAGTATGACGCTTTTGATGCCGTTCGGGTCTGTGCGCATCAGCGTCAGCGCCAGTTCCGTTCCGTACGAGACCCCGTAGACATTCCACAGTTTGTAACCCAGAACGCGTCGTAGGTCGACGAAGTCGGCGGCGTTCTCCGTCGTATTGTAGGCAGCGATATCGATGCCCTTAGCGACGAGCTGCGCCCGGCAAACGCGCGTCGCTGCCACTTGCGCTTTTCGGGTCGAATCAGCGTCGAACACGAGTCCAAGCTGCCGGTAAAAGAAGCGATCCAGGTTCGGACACACCAACTGAGGCCGCGAATAGTACACGCCCCGTTGATTGACTAGAATCAAATCACGGTCGGCATTGAATCCGTCCGCGACGTACCATTTGGCCGAAAAAATCGGAAGAGCGCCGGGTCCTCCGGCGAGAAAAACGAGCGGGACCGGCGATTTTTTCTTCGATGCTGCCGGCACGATCGCGACGGCGATTCGAATCGTCTTGCCGTTGCGTTTGGTGCGATTTTCCGGAACGACCAGAAAGCCGCAGCGAATGACTCGACGCAATGACATCAGCGTAGAACATGAGGCCCGCTCAAAACGCGGTACGGCGGCTGCACCCGCCCATGCTGTGCCGTCCGAGAGCATGAGCGTAAAAGCGAGGGCGCCTAGGATGCCGGTGATCAGTCGTTTCGGCATTGCGTGATGTCCTCTTTTCGCCTTGATCGCCAACGGTTTAATCGGAGGCAAATTCGTAGTGGCGTCGTGCAGTTTCTGCGCGATCACGTTGCCAAGAAGCGCAGAGCCACCTCAGTCACTCGTTCTGACACTTCTTGGTTGGGAGATTCCCGCCGCCCGGGAACAGTTTTACCGGCGGCAAGCCCGCGATGGCATTGTGCACCTTATACGCAATCAAGTTACGCTCGGCCACGACCGTATTGAAGTTCGCGTTTGTCAGCAACACCACGTCGCTTCCGTCTGGGAACAGCACGTTAAGGCTCGTATATAGCAACGTGTCGCCTGGTGCATCGAAGATACCGTAACCCAGAGTAGGATCGTTCCGAACAAACCAGCCCATTGCGTAACTGTCTCCGAAGGGCTTGCCAATGGGTAAGCCGTTGGGCTCGAACATGACCTTCGCAAGCGGATCCGGAACGAGTCGCTTGGCGCGCACGCCCTCATCCCAAGCGACGACGTCACTTGCGGTCATGGCGGCCGTACCGGCAGAGTCACTCGTCGTCAAATTAAGTTCGGGGCACTTGTGGAACGTACCATCGGTGAAGCGCGTATAGCCTGTCGCAAGGTTGACGTCCGGTTGCGTCCCGCGAATGTACGCCGTCTTCATTCCGAGCGGCCCAAAGACGCGCGCTTGCATCGCTTGAGCGTAGCTACCCTTGGTCGCGGCCTCGATCGTACGGCCGAGCAACCAGTAGCTGATGTTCGAGTAATCCCATTTCGTGTTAGGCGGTCGAATCGGCGGCGTAGCGTTCAACTTCGCAAGGACCTGCGGGACGGTGCTGTTACCCGTGGATGCACCGACGATGCCGAATGTCACATCACCATTCGGATCTTCGTCGTGACCCTGCATGCCGCCGCTCAGCGTGCTCAACTCATGCAGCGTCATGCGGTTCCCATAGAAGTATTGGGGCAACAAGACCTTGACTTTTTGATCGATTGACAGCAGCCCATCGCGCTGCAGCGTCAAGAGCGCGCCCGCGGTCATTTGCTTCGTTACCGAGCCGATGCCAAGGCGCGTCTGCGCCGTCATCGGGGCCCCGCTCGCCAAATCGCTTTTCCCGTAGCCCTTCGCAAAGATGACGCGGCCGTGGTAGCCGATCGCCACCGACATACCGGGAACCTGCGTTCCGATGTAGGGGGCTATTGCGGCAGCGACGGCCGCTTCGGCGACTGGCGACCCCTGCGAAAGGGTTGTTGACGTGTTGGTGCATCCCAGGAGCGAGACGCACGTTACGCTCACGGCGATCAGCGCCCGGCGAGAAATAGCCAAGAAGCGCATGACACCTCACTCACTCGTTCTGACACTTGGTGACGTTTGATGGCGGTGCATTAATCGTCAACACTTTGACCGGAGCAGACCGACGATGGCATTGTGCGCGTTTTACGCGATCGTATAATGATCGCTCACGTATTTGCTGTCCATGATCAAAAGCATGCATCGCAAAAAGGGGGCACGGGGGAAACGGTTAGCAACCGTTGGTCCGGTAGGAGCGTCGATAGTGAAAGGGAGCGGGCGCGTCTTATCAACGAAGAGCGCGAAGCGCTGCGAGTGGCCTGGCGCGATTGGCAAGCGGCGGCCTTAAACGATCGCATCAAACTGTATGGCGTTATGATAAAGAGTCGTGAGCGTTTAGCATGATTGCACGGACTAGATGTGCGGAAAGTAGACGTTTCTCGAGATGGACATGCTTGAGAAGCGTTAAGAGACCATCGCGCTTCTCACGGCTAGTGCAGAAGCGCATTCCATACGAAACATTCTGCAAAGCATCGGTCCTAAGAACGACGTCGAGCCACAAAGACCTCACGCCCCAGTGGCTTGCAGTTGAGCTACCGCCGAGCGAAAGCACAAATAGTGAGTAACGTTGTGACATCGGTTAGCCGCGATTGAGGTGATGCGCCAATCTCTGGAAGAACGGAATCACTATGGTTTCCGCTGCGTGGCATGCACAGCGGACCCGGGAGCACGGTTACGCAGTATTCGCGTTCCGGCAATGCGTTCCGGTTCGATTTCGTAATTGAACCAGCGGAGCGACTGCATCTATTCAGACCGTTGGTCGCGAGTGTCATGCTCGCGAATCGACAACTGAATTTCCGCCATCCTTGCCGATATGTCAGTGAGCCGCTCGTCGATCCGCAGTAGGATAGGTTCGACTCCAGCAGCATCATGCTGCTGGAGCCCAAAAACATCGATCGCCGCAGCGACGCTGTCCGCAAGCTGCGCAATCACCGCCGACTCGTCCGGAGCGTACGATTCTCCGGAACGCTTTGGCCCCAGTATTAGTGCACCGATAAGCCGGCCTCGCGCGACCATCGGATAGGCCCATTCGCCTTTCATTTCGGTTTCCACCGTATGCAAATCTAGTACACCATGTTGGGCCCGCAGTGATACAACCGCTGGATCATTCTCCCCCACGCTTCCGAAGCGGCCGGGTTTGTCGTCCAGGACCACGTCGACGAATGAAGCGTCTGCGTGCCGCGATAACGCCTGCTCCACGCGAGCCATCAGCGTCGCCCTTTCGGTAATGTACGGAGCCTCACGCGCCATCGTCCGCATGACTTCTTCGTCTTCGCGCCGCTTCCGAAACGCCACGTGATCAACAACATGCTCGACCCTCCCATGGACCGCCCGAACCGACAAGCCTAGGACCAGGGCAAGCGCCCCGCTGACGATCAGGTTTGTGGAATGGTTCTCGCGCTGCAGCCAATCACTCAGCAGCCATTCTCCAAGCACGAATGCGCCGACCAGCAAAATCGAGACCCCCGAAAATATCGCCGCGCGGTTGAGGGCGAAGCCGATGTCGAGGAGCCGGCGGTTTAGCAGCGAGTACGTCAAGCCGATCGGCGCGAGGAAGAAAGCTGCGTTAGAGACGGCATTCGCGTATACCGCAAAAACCGGATAAAAAGCTGCGGATAAACCAAAATTGAATTGAGCAATGTAAAACAAAGCAAGGGGAACGAAGGCCCAAAAGAATCTCGTACGTTCGGAGCCACGCGTTTCAAAAGCTGTGACGATCGCGCAAAGTAACGGGAACACGAACAGACCCGAAGTGATGACGAAGACTGTCCAAAGGCTTGTGAACACTGAGCTCGTTGGATCGAACGCGCTCGTCCATTGCGAAACGACGAGGCTGATCTCTAGGGCCGCTATCGCGATTGCAACTGCATACGAAAGCCACAGGAGCATTCGCCGCAGGCCCGACGCCGGACGGGCGAACGAGAGTGAGTATGTGGCAAGGAGCGCAATGCAAACCGAAGACACGGCCGAGAGGACAGCAGCGGTAGCATCGAGCGCCGCCCATGGCGTGATCCAATTACTGCTCGTCAGCCCTGTTTGAAATACCACACCAATCAATAAGAGTGCAAGCACGCGAGCGTCGCGACTGTGCGGGCAGCGCAACGCCAAGAGCCCGGCGAACAGGAGCATCCAGGCGGCCCCCGCGAGCGCTATCCAAACGTCCCATGTGAAATACTGGACCGGTTTACTGCCGACGATGGTGGCCCGCGACAGTCCAGCCGGTCGCACGACGTAGAGATGTATCAACTCGCCCCGGTATTTTAGATTGAACAACCGGTAGCGCTCGGCTGATGACATCGGCCGAGTGTCGATAACGTCGCCGGTGCGCAGGCCGTTCCGCGCGGCCGACGAGCCGGGAGCGACGGTTACCTTTTGAAGATGCGCTGAGCCCGCAGACGAGACAGGCCTCAGGCCACTGGTAGAAAATTCAGATCCCGCGAAAAAGCCCACAACCAAAGACGCCAGCCCCAATACGCACAACGTCAACAACAATCCGCGCCAAAGAATATCGCTACGCGTTAGAACAACAACGTCCGCGCTACGCATCGCAGGTTGGTTCGGCAGATGCCTTTTGGTGCCTGGACCGCCGTCACATCGGCCTCCAACGGATGCGCGTACCGTAGCGCGGGGCGGCCGGTATGGTCACGTGACGTTGAGCTACTGCTGGCCGTGGCGTCAGTTAAAGGTTTTTATGCGACCACGTTGGCGGCGCGACTCCGGTGTTGCCCCTGCGCAGAAGTCGCGTTAGCATCGTCGAGGAAAGTAATTTTTGACCTTAATCACCACTAGCAACTGGTACTGTATAGGCACCGAAAGCCCATACGGGTTCGGCTATCCCGGCTTAAAGCAACATGGTCATTTCCCGGTACATACTGTATAGACGTCAAAGATTGTTTCGCCAATTGCACGACCGTAGTGTGGTTCCGTCTGAAGGCCCTGCATGACGGACCCGGCAGGCAACACTCGTTCCGCTGATTTTAGCCCGCGCCGATCAAAGCCAATGACGAGCTTTCCTTTTTGCACAATGTACAACGAATAATCGTGATTGACGTGCCACGGGTAAACGAAGCCGTTCGTAAACTTCACGCGTACAAGTTGACCGCATCTGTCGCCGTCCTTCCCACGCAGGTATGCATAAAAGGAACCGGGAGGTACACCTTTTGTTTTGTCAGGTATCCATTGAATGTCTTTGGGAAGCGTATACACGGTTTGTGCCGCATCGGCCACGGCCGAACCCCATGCTAGGAGAGCGTAAATCTGGCAGACTAAGGAAAAAGCTCGCATAATCATCATCACTCATTTCGATGAAGCCTCACATGACTTGCCGATTTTAGCCACTGGTATTCGCCAAAGACGCCCGTTGAAATAGTCAGTGAGCCAGATTGCGTTGTGACCGAAGCGCACTGCGTCTCCGCCGCGTCCACCCCAGTGCTGCACGATACTGCACTTTGCATCGACCCTTGTCAGCGGAACGCCAAATATGGACGCCCAAACCGCCCCGGAGCCGTAGGCGATCTCGCCCCCGCCTCCAGGTATATCAGCGGCGATTGTTGCGATCAGCCGTTTACTCTTCAGGTCCACTTTGCTGATCGACCCATCACCCTGATTCAGCGTCCATAGCATCCCACCGCCAGCGGTGAGGAAGCGCGGTTTCGATCCAACGGGAATTACCGCAAGGCTTTTTCCGCTCAAGGCATCGAGCGCCGTCACCACATCCAGTTCGCCGCTAGTCACCCATATCGTTCCGTTGCTGAAGAGTGGGTTAAACGATCCCCGTGTAATCGAGATCGTTTGCCTTATGCGGTTCGTCTTCGGATCGATGCGCGCGAGCGTACCATCGGCAGTCGCCATCCAGACGCTGTCGTGGCTCGTTGTAATTCCGCCCTCGGAAAGTGCGGGTGCGATGGGCAGTAGCGCCACCACGCCGTTGGTTGCGGGATCCACGCGAGCAAGCGAAGGATGAGCCTCGCACAACGGCACCCAGACGCTTCCAAATCCAAACGCAAGACCCGAGCACGGCTCACCGGGCAGCCTCACGCTGGCGACAAGCCGGCTGGTCGCAACGTCGATACGCTGAATGGTCTTAAGCGCCCCGTTGGAGACCCAGAGAGAATCCGGGGTCACTAGGAGCCAATCGGGCGTACCGCGGAGCGCGATCGCCGCCGTCGGTTTCAACACGTCCGCAACGCTTTGCGGTTCGAGACCAAGGGACACATATGCTTCGTAAACGATTTTCCATTGATTGCCGGCTTTTTGCCACGACGCAAAGTAGTTACCCGACCGAACTTGTTTCGGTGCTTTATAGATTGCCGTCCAGGTGCCGTATTCTGCTGCTCGAGCGCCTTCGGAACTTATGACGACCGACTTCGGTATCCGGACGTATGACACGAAGCTTCCGTCCTTAAATTCTGATTGGGTATAGCTTGCGGCGAGGTTCCTTGAACCCGAGATCACTGTCCCGTCGGTCTCGATTAGGCGAATATGAGAGGACCACAGCTTTCGCATTCGCGAGACATCGTGTGCCCGAATCGCACGATTATTTTCTATCCGTAGTGCACGAACAGCCGCGACGTCCGATGGGGCAGCTGGCGTTGTGGCGGCCAAGATGACCATGGCCAACCCGAAAGCGAGAAGTGCCCTGCGCATAAATATTCGGTGCTACATCCGTGGCGCATCGACCTGCGCTGATCGACACCGCGAGTTGACTGACCGCGTACTCGGTTGCCGCGAAGTTGGTTGTTGAAACCAGCGGTGGCAGATAAGCGTGTCCACAAGCTAATAAGGCGACATTATCGAACCATCCTCGCTCTGGCTACTGGTTTGTAAATGTCGGCGCTCGTTCCCAGCCCGATGATATCGACGGTTATTCTCACTCGTGTTGCGATAATCGCCGGTTTAGCTTTCTGTCCGCTAACGGTGGATCTCTTTATGCCAAAATGATTGGAAATTTTCCCGTCGGTGACCATGTGTATGCCTATCTGAATTTGCACGGTTACTTAGGCTTCGGTGAAGTTGTGTCAGCCGCGGTTCCGATCGGCGAGAACTCGTCTCACGTACCCTCCTCCCTTTGACACCTCCAAGCGCTCCCTGAGTTCTATATGGTTTACTTTGCTTAGCGTTCAGCGCCGAATGCGCGAAGTGTATGTAACCGGCCGGATCGTCATGGCCTTATTGGATGGCCCTACCAGTTTAGGGGCTTCCAGAAGGGGTTGGCGATGCCGGATCGCTTTTGGGTAGGTCCTTGGAAATGATCCCGATTCGGAAGGCCTTGAACCGACTAGCGTTAGAGGGGTCGGTGATCACCGCTTTAATCGGAATGAATTCAGGAGGAACTTCGATGGCGATTCGCTCCTGCCAGGCCTGACCTTGAATCACATTGACCGGGGCCGGCGACGTGTTCGAGTCCGCGCTATGATAGCTATTGTCTTGAGCGTCCGTCAACGTTAGTTGGGGAAGACCGATATAGCTCGAGTGCAAGCCATTGCTGCAGCGGGCCAAAAGAACAAGCCACTTCATTCCTTGGTGCGGATCGCCCAGCCTATCGGAAGGCAGCGCTTCACGAATCGTCGTCATCTTCCAACGAATCATGCCATTGAACAGCGTTTTGTTCATGCCACCGGAAACGCCGGCGACTTGATTGGCTCCCCCCGGCATCGTGGTCGACGCAGGCGTCTGCCCGGTCATCATACCTAAAAGCAACATGGCCAAAATAATCCGATACATAACTGCACCTCCCAGTACAAACACGTCATTCCGGGAAAGCCGGTAGCTTCCTAGCTTTGATCAGATTCATGCTTCCGTTGGCGCTAAACTTCAAAGCCGGCTCATATCACGTTCATCTTGTCAAAGTCCCGCCTACATTTGTCGGTGCCCTTCTGCGTAAAGCAGTTCGCTCGATGGCGGACAAGCGCGGTGTACCATTTAATCGCAGGATTGAGTTGATGTTTTAATTCTAGGGTTACAGACTATCTTCTTACTGGCCTAATGACCACGTGATGCTTCGTAAATAAACGAAACTCAAAACCTTGAAGCTTTGTCCAAACCAGTTTGCGTAGCCAAAAAGGCGAGACTGGCCTTTAGATGGGACCCTTTTGGAAGCAAACTTCGCTACCCGCCTTGAATAATACCTATTAAACTTTATACCCGGTGATTTTTTGCGGTGCACTATTTCGAGATCATTTGAACGGAACCGGTTTTTTTCTATAGTGTGGCCGATCAGTTCCATTCGTCAGGCGGCTTGCATTTCGATGACATGATCCAGAATCAGCAGAGCGAACCTTCTACCAGTATTGGCGCGAGTGGAAGAGGCGCGTATACGGCAACGTCAACGGCCTAAAGAAGCCGATGTGTTTTGCAATGCAGAGCTGCCGACCAACGGCGTACGCGAGCATTGTGCACCCGGGCGGAGACAATGACCCTCTTATTTCGCGCCTGCGCTCAGCGCTATTTTCAGCCTTTCCGCTGCCGGAGCTCGTTTGCGGCTAATGACCCCGCCGTTTTGAAGGGCCCTAGCATCTATCCCATGGTGACGTTGCTATCTTCCAACGATTGACCCATCACCTCAATCGCCGCTAAGCCGATGTCACAACGTTACTCGCTATTTGTGCTTTTGCTGGGTAGTAGCTCAACTGCAAGCCGCTGGGTCGGGAGGTCTTTATGCCCGACGTCGTTCTCGGGACCAATGCTGCACAGAATGCTTCGTGTGGAATGCGATTCTGCACAACCCGTCAGCAGCGCGATGCGCTCTTCGCGTTGCTCAAGCATGTCCTTGTTTCCAGAAACGTCTACTTTCCGCACATCTAGTCCATGCGATTTTGCTAACCGCTCACGACTCTTTATCATGATGGCATACAGTTTGATGCGATCGTTTAAGGCCATACGAAGCATTCTGCAAAGTATGGGTCCTTAGAACGATGACGGGCATAAAGACCTCCCGCCCTAGCGGCTTGCAATTGAGCTACCGCCCAGCAAAAGCACAAACAGCGAGTAAGGTTGTGATGGGATTTTGAACACCTCGAGGCTCGCGCCGGCCACACCGCGTGAGCTTCCTTAAGGTCCCTTTTAGCATTTCTTGCTGGCACTGAGGCCCAGGCGGGATTGACCCTATAGTGCAACCGCTTGGCTGTTTATTATAAGCCGTCAGGTAACCGTCGAGGTGCAATGTCGCTGCTTGACCCGGCGCCGACGTCAACAAGATTAATACCGATAGAACAAAGTACTTCATGCGTCTATCCCTCGAACCGGTACGACACGTCAGGCGTCGGCGACACCACGGTCACGTCCGAACTTTCATAGCGCAGACTAAAGAAGGCTACGATGGCATGCTTCTCTGCAATGCGACGCGTTCTTCGAGTGCCAGGGCGACGGCGTCTTGAGGCGATAGCGCAGCGCCTTGCGCGAGCCGCGCCGAAAGATCGTCGGGCGAAAAGTGCTCGCGCAGAAGCGCGCTAAGGCGATCGTGACTTGTCGCTTCGGTGAACTCGCGTTCGTACCCATGTCGTTGCAACGCGGCATCGGCGTAACCGGCAAGCGAGACGGCGCGCAAGAGATCGCCACTGAGCGCTAGGGCAAGCGCCAAATGCTCGATGGCTATAGCAACGAATGCGGCTTCCGGCTCGCGACCTGCGAGTTCCCGGATCGCTTCACTGGCCGTTTCGCGCGCGCCGGAAAAATCGTCGAGCGCCGCAAGATAGCCCGCGAGGTTCGCAAGCGCGCCGACGAGGCGTTGCGGATCATTCTGAGTTCGGACCGCAGGCATGACTTCGCGCACAAGAGCGACCGCGCGTTGCGTCTGACCGCGCGCGTGCTCCACTTCGGCAACGCTGAGCGTTATAGTACGCTCGGCAACATCGTTCCCCAGTGAACGATGTTTGTCGCGAAGTTGTTCGAACGCGCGCGCCGCCATCGCAAGATCGCGGCGCTGCGAACTCACGATTGCACGAGCTTGCAGAACCCGTAAATGGAGCGCAGCCGAGACGCCTGGGATGACTTCCGCTTCCTGAAGAGCTTCTTGCGCGTCGTCGAATCTGCCCAGCCGCGCGACGCTTTCCGAATAGGCTTGAAGGGCCTCCGCGAGGGTCGGTTGGTCGCCGCACAACCGCGCCTGCGCGACGGCCTGCTTCGCGGCTTCCAACTCGCGCGTTTTTCGTCCGGAATTCGCAGCAAGAAAGGCGACCGCTATCCACAAGCGGGCAATCAAACGCGGTTCGTCTTCGATCAGCGCCAGAAACGCTTCGATGCGCCACAACCCCTCATTTACCAATCCAAGACAATCCCAGGCGCTGCCGATCTCGGCCAGCAGTTCGCCGCCGAGGGACACGTCGGAGCCCCTTACTGCCGACCGATCAAGTACCGCCCGCACGTCTTCCAGTTCCGTGGCGAGCGCCGCGTCCATCTCGGCCCTGCGAGCGGTGATTTCCCATTGCCGCCGCGCTTCTGCAAAGCGGTTGCGCAAATAGCGCAAGTGCCGGCTCGCACACACTTCGCGCTCGCCCGCATCCGCCAGTTTCTCGGCCGCATACACTCGCGTCGATTCGAGCAACCGGTAGCGCAGATCGTCGCCCGCGGGCTCAGCCAACACGAGCGACTTATCAACCAGCGACGACAGCATGTCGAAGATGTCGAGCTCGTCCAGATCTTCTCCGTTCCCCACTGCGGCGGCGCCTTCGAGCGTAAAACCGTTCACAAAGATACCGAGACGCCGAAACAGCGTGCGCTTCCGCTCGTCAAGCAGATCGTGGCTCCAATCGATGAGCGCGCGCAGGGTTTGCTGACGCGGCAAAACATCGCGACTGCCGCCTGTCAACACGCGGAAACGTTCGTCCAGACGTTCGCGCAGTTGACGCGGGCTCAGAATATTCACGCGTGCTGCAGCTAACTCGATCGCAAGCGGAATCCCGTCGAGCCGGCGGCAGATGTCCGCCACGATCGGCGCGTTCTCATCGGATAGCGCGAAGCGCTTATCGACGGTATGCGCCCGCTCGGCGAAGAGCGCGACGGCCGCGCACTGGATGACCTCACTCGCCGTCAGGCTTGTTGCATCGTTTTCTTTGGGAACCGCAAGCGTGGGCAGCCGGTACTTCTCTTCACCCGCGATGCCGAGACCCTGACGGCTCGAGGCGAGGACCTTCACCTGCGGGCAACTGCGCAAAATCGCTGCAATAACGCGCGCGGCAGGTTCGATGAGATGCTCGCAGTTGTCAAAAAGGAGCAGCGCGTGCTTCGTCTTCAGAGCGCGAACGAGGTTCTCGATGGGCTCACCGTCGCTTGGGAGCGTGATGCCGAAAACTTGTGCGACGGTCGACGGAATGTAGTCGCCGCTGGTCAACGGCGCCAACTCGACGAACCACACCCCGTCGCCCGAACCGTCGAGCAGATTCGCCGCAACTTGCAGCGACGTGCGCGTCTTGCCGATCCCGCCTGAACCTACCAGCGTTACAAGTTGGTGCCGCTCAAGCAGTGCGGTGATGTCAACGAATTCTTGTTCGCGTCCAACGAACGACGTTAGCATGCGGGGAAGGTTGTTGGGCAAGCTGCCCAGCGAACGCAGCGGTGCAAAATCATGCGCGAGGTCCGGCGCGAGCAATTGGTAGACTTGTTCCGGTCGCGCTAGGTCCTTGAGGACGTGCTCGCCGAGATCGCGCAGTGTTGCTTGCGCCGGTAGCTCGTCTTGCACGAGATGGGTCGTCGTGCCCGAAACGAGCACTTGACCGCCGTGCGCGATGGCAAGAAGGCGCGCGGCCCGGTTGACCGCGGGTCCGAAATAATCGCCGCAACGTTCTTCAGCCGTGCCGGTGTGAATCGCAGCACGCACGCGCAGTCCGTCAACCGCCGAAAAGTTTTCCGCCGCAACCGCGCGCTGCGCAGCGAGCACCGCGGCGATAGCATCCTGCGGACGTGAGAACGCCGCGCAAAACGCGTCGCCGACAGTCTTGAAGACGTGCCCGCCGTGTTCTTCGATTGCAGCGCGCACGAGCACATCGTGCCGGCGCACGGCATTCTCCATCGCTGCGGAGTCGCGCTCCCAACGAAGCGTGCTGCCTTCAATATCGGTGAACGCAAACGTCACCGTCCCACTAGGCAGCAGTCCGCGCCGAGCGACCGGATCCGGCACCGCACTCATCCTAACGTGCTTCGCCACGAAACTCCGCGATTCGTTGTCACCTTGAGCTTGTCTGGGCGTGTGGCTCCGGCTTGCCGAGGCTCCGAACTAGCCTGAATCAGCCGGAACCGCTGGGCGACCATCCGAATAGAGCGGTCGTATTGGAAATCTCAACCCGCTTTATCGACATTTACGAAGCAATTCGTCCAATGGAGTGTGAACATGAACGTCGATGAAGCGAGCCGTACCGCGCATCGCAGTGATGCCGGCATCCCGGTACGATGCCTCGCGCTGCGCCGGTACCGGATCCGTGAACCTCCGTTTGAAAGCCATGAGTTTGGGCCAATCGATGTGCGGCACACGATCGAACACGCCGACATCACCATGCTTCGCACGTCACGATATACACCCGAGTTTTCCGCGTTGCGCCAGTCGTTTCGATGGCTCACGTTCAAGGGCACTTTCGGGGAAACGGCAGTAACTACAGCCTACCCGTTGCGCCCTGTGGGTCTATATGTCGCCTCTTGAGGGTTGGTTTACGAGTAAGCCAGGTTCCCGAACCTGAATGGCGCTATCTGAAAAACCTGGTGTCGCCAGTTCGATTCTGGTTCTCGGCACCACTCCAGAAGCGGCCGATCTGTAATGGATTGGGCGCTTTGCGATTTCACGCCACGCGCATAGGGCATGGGAGCGCCTTTTCGTACCCTTGCTTCGGATGTTCCAAATTGTAGATTAACAGGAGCACGTATGAGCGCGCCGATCGAGTATAATGCGAAAACGCGGTAATCAGCGTATCGGCGGAAGAGCTTTTCGTTACTATTTTAAGAACGCGCAACTGCGCAATCTCAAGGCTGAGGTAGGATGAAGTGCACAACCCGGCATGTGCTAGATCGTAACGGCCCCAAAAGCCCGTGTCCGACAGCCTGAGACCGTCCACTGCTGTTCTTTGCCCGTCTAAAAAAAGCGAACGCGCCAAAGCACTACGCGTCACCCTGTAATAATCCCATAGCCCGAAAAGAGCAAACATGTGGCCGTTCAAGACGTGGGTTGAGGGGACTTGCGGATACTCCTCAAACCAAGTGGCGCCGGCCGTCTGGTCGAGCGTCCCCCCGTCTCTTATCGGCTTTACCAGATACCCGAATGCGGAATTGGCAGCAAGAAGAAAGTTTTTATCCTTTGTAAGTTGATAAGCTCTAAGTTGCACGGATATAAATTGACTCTGCGCCATTCCGGATATCCAGACCCGGCTGTATATCTCAGGCGGATGACTAAATCGGAATATACACTTGCCTCGAACGCAAAAATCGCGCAACCATCGCGCTTGCTTCAAAAACCTGTTTCTAGTTCCGGCGTTCTGTAATTGCAGGTACTGATGAAACAATTCAAGCGCGTACTGAGACACCGTTACTGCATTGTAGTGCACATCATTGCCATAATGCACCACCGGAATCCCGTGCGGATCGATTGAAACGTTGCCAACCTTTCCATCTTCGTCCAGGTAGTAGGGACCCAAACGCGGGTTGTCGACATCCGTCACGTTTAAGGTAAAGTGGTTTGCATGAGCGGGAAGTAAGGGCTGCAGCCGATTGTTTATCAAAACTGCGCCAAGCAAGGAAGCCGCAATAATCAATGTCTTGACAGTTCTACCCGGCGTCAGTGAACTCGTCCGGCCCGTATATCTAATGCGTGGCAATGTGTTCAAAGCGCACCACGTTCGCGTTGAGGAGGGTCATCGCGAAGCCGATAGACGGCCCCTGAGCCAGGTTTCATATCAGCCAGATTCAACGAAACGGGTTTCAACCGGCCAATCTCACGCTGCGGCGCTCCGTATTAAGGGCAAGAGTCGGAACACTGTTTTGCAGTGGTGGCGAGGGCCCCTCTCGGGTCGCGAGTAGTGCCGCGCTTTTCATCAAGAGTCGCCGGAAACGTACGTTTCCGGCGACCGAGCAGCCAAATGCCTGCGATAGCTCAGTCGGTAGAGCACGGGTCTGAAAGCCTGGTGCCGCCAGTTCGATTTTGACTCTCGGCGCCACGATTTAAAAGCTTGTAAATCGTGGTTAAGGCCTTTTTGTTTTGTGGGTCGCCGCACTGTCAACGCAAGTCCGAAGTGTCCCGCGCAAGGTGCAACGCGGCCCGCGATCTTCAAACCATGCATGGGGTGAACCATCGATTTGGAGGAGTTCGCCAAAGCGCGCTCGCCGCGGGCTAAGGTGCGTGGTAGCCACGTCGCCGGGCCTTCGGTCGCCAAAAATGGGCTGCGATCATTGCTGTACGCAGCGTTTCTCGACCGATGGTGATCCCGTGGCGTTCACCAGTTTCTCGCTGACGAGCGTTAGGCCGAAGTCCCCGAGTGATGCTTGATGAGGGCAATGGCTTGGGAAACAGAGCAGGGTGCGCTGGCGGTTTCCAGGCTCGCCCGATGCCCACTGATGAAGTCCCAGTTCGCTGCAAGCTTTGCAAGCACTCACTGAGTTGCGAGTGCGTCGCCACAGATGCTTAACCCGTCGTACGTTGATCCGAAGCTTGCGGGACAGAGTACTGTCCTAGCGCTTTGTTTTCTAATTCGTGTATGGCCTTAAGGCGGGACAATTCTGTGGGGAACACGGTGATGAAGTCGCTCCTTATGGAACGCCCTTCGGTTCCGTGGAGGGAACATTTCTAATTGGCGCTGATAGTGGTCGCCGCGGACTTGACAGGCATCGCGCGAAGTGTTAGTTTCTTTTTGCAATGAAGTTTGCTCTCAGTGCCGTTTGGTCTTGGTCGCCGCATAATAGGATGCCGGTGAGTTAGTCGCGCGACCAGCACATGTTGTCGTAGCCACCTCATCGAGGTGGTTTTTTTGTATCCGGAGGAGTTCAATTATCAGTACGTCTTGCAACGTAAAGCTAGCATCTCTCGTTCGGGGTGAACATCTCAACGAAATAGAAGCGGGACAAGTGGTCGGCGACATAATGGACGGTCGCAGTTCACCCGTGCAAGTTGCTGCTCTGCTCTCGGCCATGGCGGCGAAAGGCGAAACCGTTCCGGAGATTGTCGGAGCGGCACGGGCAATGCGCGAACGGAGCGTATCGGTTCCACACGCGCTGCCGTCGGTGTTGGATGTTTGCGGCACAGGCGGTGATGGCGCACATACAATCAACGTCTCAACCTGCGTTGCTTTCGTCGCCGCTGCCGCCGGGGTGCCGGTGGCCAAACACGGCAACCGTGCGGTCTCAGGAAATTGCGGCAGCGCAGACCTTCTAGAGGCATGCGGAGCCGATATTAATGTGCACCCGGACCAGGCGGCCGACATGTTAGCGGAAACACAATTTGCATTTTTGTTCGCACAACGTTATCACCCCGCGATGAAAAACGTAGCTCCCGTAAGGCGCGAGCTTGGCATTCGCACAATGTTTAATGTGTTGGGGCCTTTGACGAATCCGGCTCGCGCGACACATCACTTGGTCGGCGTGGCACACAAGGCTCACGTTTTGCTGATGGGCGAAGCACTTCGAGCGCTGGGCGTGAAAAGGGGCGCTGTCGTTCATGCGGACAACGGAATCGATGAAATCGCGGGAGACAGTCCGACGGAAATTTATGCCTTCGATGGAGACATCGTTGTGCGGTCTTATCTCGATCCGCACGACTTTGGCATCAACGTGCCGCTTTGCGCAATTCAGACCGATTCCGTCACCAGCAGTGCCGATCAGTTCAAAGCCATACTTTTGGGCGAGCCTACTCCTGCAGCGAAGGTCGTTGCTCTCAACGCGGCACTGGCTTTAACGGTTTCCGGTAAAACCGTCGACGTAGCCGCAGGTCTAGCGCTGGCTTTCGATGTGCTTCGAAGCGGCGCAGCGTACGAGATTTTCGAGCGTGTGAGAAATTACAAAGCAGCGTGAGTGATTGGTTGACGAAACTCTATAACTCTAAAGCTCGTGCTTTGCAGCTCGAGGAGGTCGAGGAACCCCTCGACAGACTTATTCCGGTTGCGTTGTCGAGAAAGGCCCAGCGACGATCTTTTCAGGCGGCATTAGAAGGCGCGCAGGGCCCAGCCATCATCGCTGAAGTGAAGCGTGCTTCACCCTCCGCGGGAATCATTGATGAGGATTTTGATCCGGTTATGATCGCGGAACGATATGAAATGTCGCGCTGTGATGCAATCAGCGTCATTACCGAATCGGATCATTTTCTTGGCGAGCTAGCGTTCTTAGACGTCGTGCGGAACGTTACTTCCAAACCCGTCTTGAGAAAAGACTTCATCTGGACCGAGTACCAAGTGATTCAATCCGCGGCCCACGGTGCCGACGCGCTGCTTTTGATAGTTGCCGGATTGCCGGCCATGCGATTGCGTGAAATGTTGACCGCATGCAAGCAATGGGACATCGACGCGCTCGTCGAGGTCCACGGTTCCGACGAGCTTGAGCTTGCTCAGCGATGCGGCGCGCGCCTCATAGGCATTAACAATCGAAACCTTCGGTCTTTTCACACCGACATTTCGATCACGGAAGATCTGCTACCATACGTAGCGGATGAGGCGATCGTCATTAGCGAAAGCGGATTCCGGGATGCCTCCCAAGTCGCCCGGCTGTATAACAGCGGAGTGAAGGGGTTCCTCATCGGGGAAACGTTCATGCGTAGCGCAGAACCGGCAGCGGCGATAGCCACGTTTAAATATTGCGTGACGCCGGCGTGAGAACGCGCATCAAGTTTTGCGGATGCACCAGCGTTGATGATATCGACATGTCGGTCGAAGCCGGTGCCGATGCGGTTGGATTCATCTTCGCCTCCAGCCCCCGTGCAATCACATTTGAAGCGTTGCGCCGGATGGCACCGCATCTTCCTCCGTTTATAGCTCCCATCGGCGTATTCGTGAATCCGGCTCACGAAGAGGTCACACGGGCACGCTCTTACGTGCCGAATCTCATCCCGCAATTGAGCGGCGGCGAAGGTTCCGCTTTTTGCGGCTCGCTTGGGGGACAGACGATAAAGACGGTGCATGTCGGCGAGCAGACAGGCGCGGTTCACATCGAGGCGGCCGCTAAGGAGTTTGCGAATGCGGTTTTGCTGTTCGACACCCGAACGCAAGTGTTGGGCGGCAGTGGGGTCACCTTTGCCTGGGAGAAAATAGCCGGCATCTCAGCGAATCGATCGATAATCGTCGGCGGCGGGCTGACGCCAAGCAATGTTGGAGAATGCATTCGGCAGGTTCGTCCGTACGCTGTCGATGTGCGAAGCGGCGTGGAAACCAGCGGCAAGAAAGATTCACGCAAGATGCGAGCGTTTGTCCAATCCGTGCGGGAAGCTGATGAAACCTGACTCTCGAGGCTATTTCGGAAGGTTTGGCGGTCGCTTCGTTCCGGAAGTTCTCGTCAACGCATTGAGTGAACTTGAGGCGGCGGTGGATGACGCCTTTGCAGATGAGACATTCTGGAACCAGTATCGCGCAACGCTTCGTGATTTCGTAGGACGGCCAACCCCGCTGGGCGAGGCCCGACGCTTATGCGAAGGGTCGTCTGCGGCAGTCCTTCTCAAGCGCGAAGACCTTAACCACACGGGAGCCCATAAAATCAACAACACCGTCGGCCAAGCACTCTTGGCGATGCGGATGGGAAAACGCCGGCTTATGGCGGAAACCGGCGCCGGACAACACGGCGTGGCCACGGCGACCGTCGGTGCCAAGATGGGACTACCGGTTGACGTCTACATGGGCGCGTTGGACGTAGAGCGTCAAGCGCTCAACGTACAAATAATGCAATTGCTGGGCGCGACCGTCCATCCAGTCGACAGCGGAACCCGCACTCTAAAAGATGCCACAAACGAAGCCTTTCGCGAATGGGCGACGCATGTCGACGACACTTTTTACGTGATCGGCAGTGTTGTTGGTGCGCATCCATATCCTTATATGGTGCGCGAATTTCAGAAAGTAATCGGCATTGAAGCGCGCCAGCAATGTTTGGCCCGCTTCGGAAGACTTCCGAGTGACGTGGTGGCGTGTGTCGGGGGCGGCAGTAATGCGATTGGGATATTCGCCGCTTTCTTAGAGGATTCGGCCGTGAGACTTTGGGGAGTGGAAGCGGCAGGGAAAGGCATCGATACGGGTGAGACCGCTGCAACGCTTGCCCGAGGCAGTCCCGGCGTATTGCATGGTTCACGTTCGTATCTGTTGCAGACTGCGCAGGGGCAAATATGCGACACGCATTCAATAAGCGCGGGTTTGGATTATCCGGGCGTAGGCCCCGAGCACGCGTTTCTGAAGGAGTCCGGCCGCGCCACCTATGTTTGGGTGAGCGATGAAGAGGCGCTGGAAGCGTTCCACATCATGACGTCGCGCGAAGGTATCATTCCGGCCCTCGAAAGTGCGCACGCGATTTCGTTTGCTCGGACGCTAGCAGCTCAACCGCATTCTGAACTTATCCTCGTAAACATCAGCGGTCGAGGCGACAAGGACCTTCATCAGGTGACAACTTGTTAGCTGAAGCGTTCGAACGAGCGCGTAACGCGGGTCGCTGCGCGTTCATTCCGTTTATCGTCGCCGGCGATCCGGATATCGAAACCACCAAACTGCTGTTTTCGGTGCTGACTCAGGCGGGTGCAGACATCATCGAACTCGGGGTGCCATACGGTGACCCTTTAGCGGATGGTTCGACGATTGCTACGGCGGCGCAGCGTGCGTGTGAGCGCGGCGTGAACCTCGCAACCGTTTTGCGCCTGACTCGATTCGCCGCCAATGAGGGTTGTTCTCCCATCGTTCTCTTTACCTATGTCAACCTCGTACTTCAGTACGGGGTGGAACGATTCGCAACCGACGCCGCCGCAGCGGGGGCTCACGGTGTCATTATTCCTGACATTCCGATTGAAGAGTCGCACGAGATTCGAGCGACTCTCGCATCCATGAACTTGCGAATGCCCCTGATGATCGCGCCCTCCACTCCCGCCCATCGGGCGTTGGCCATAGCGGAAGCATCGTCTGGCTTCATCTATATCGTGTCACGGTTGGGGGTAACGGGCGCTACCTCCGGACCCGATTCCCAGGGCATGAAAACAAGAATCAGCGCCCTGCGACGGGTCACACACAAACCGCTTGCGGTTGGCTTCGGTATCAGTTCACCGCATGATGTACGCAGTTTGGCGGCCGTTGCCGATGGAGCGATCGTGGGAAGCGCGATTATCGATGCATATAGCAGAGTGAGCGAGCCTAGACGCGCCCGGGCAGTGCAAAGGCTGTGCGCGGATCTCATCTCGGCCTGTTACACCGCGACCGCTTAACGAAAATGTTACGTTGCGATTGTCGGGCACGCAGAGAGCACTGCCGATACTTAAAAAAATGGCCCTAAGGTACGGAGTGCGCTATGTTTAATATTCGATTGAATCTGCCTAATATGCACGGCATGCCCGATCAGCGTTCGCGACGCGCGATGGAAGCAGATGCCCCACGGGCATCGCACAATGGTGGTATGGCGGGATTCAGAGACGCCAAGCCACAGCGCAGTTGGCAAGAAGTGATGGCCGACATGGGTTCCACCAATGGAGCGCGGTTTGTCTATGATGCCGACAAGCGCACCGATTTGACCGGTGTCACGGACCCTATTCCAAGCGTTGAATATAGGCCGTCCGCGGTGGAAGCGCCGCGTATCGACATCGCAAGCGCTAAGACTGAAAGTTCCAGCGTCGTAGACACTTATTCAGACGGCGGGGCCGACCTTGACGACGCGCTGAGCGAAGCGCAACTGGGCGCCATCGAGCACCGCAAAGCGGCGGAAGCGCTGCTTCGCGAGGCCTGTATGTTGGAAGAACGGCTGGCAAATGAAGCGGCAGCTGCTCGAGCAGCCCGTCTCCGTCTTGCGGCGCAAGAGAAGGCGGCGCTCGCGAAGCAAGCAACGGCCCTCGAACAAGAAGCAATTGGGCACGCTGACGATCTGGCGGTTCAGCTCACGAGTACGCAAATGCTGTGGAATGAGGTTAATGGAAAGGTCGCGGAGCGCAAACTGCACTTCGAGCAGTCTCGCCAATTAGCGCAGGACGCGGAGAAGGAATTGAAAAGCGAAGAGGGACGGGCCGCCGACTGCGCCGCAACGCAGGGAGCTCTGAAACGAGATATCGAGCAAGCGGCAAGGCGGGTCGCGGAGTACCGGGCCGCTCGCGAAGCAGCGGAGAAGGAGGCAGTTGCAGCACAGCAACGCCTCGTGACCTCCAGCAACGGTGCATCGAAGCCCGCAAACGGAAACTCAGAACTTGAAAAACTGCAGTTCCAGGTAGCGGAACAATCTGCGGCGCACCAACTGGTGACCTAACCTGGTGCTTCGACCGGCGTAGCTGG
>JALZBG010000028.1 GCA_030947645.1 Vulcanimicrobiota bacterium
GCGCAGTACTCCTCGTTCAAAGTGCACCGTCCGACCAGTGGCGACCCCCTCGCCATCATACGGTACGGTGCCGATTCCGCCGCTCAAGCGCCCGTCATCGGCGATGGTGACCATGTCGCTGCCGATGCGCCTGCCGATCTTGCCGCCGAGAAAGGAATTGCCGACCGCGACGTTAGCGCCGCTGAGCGCAGAAAAGATGTCGGTAAGCACCGCGGCCGCAACATCTCGCTCGAAGATGACCGGCGCGCGCATCGTTCGTGGCTTGCGCGCACCGAAGAGTTCCACGGTTCGCCGAGCAGCGTTTTCCGCTACGCTTTGCACGGATTCCATCGCACGCACCGAACGGCCCGCCGTCCCATATGAGGCGGTTCGCTTCGAGCTACCGTCGCTAGCGACGGGGCTAACGCTACGCGACACCCTTGTGCCACGGTAGGAACCGGCGAAACCCAGCGAATTGGCGAGCGCCGAGGTAATCACGGCATCGGCGCACCGCGAACCATTTGAATTGTCGATCCGCGCGTCGCATGCGCGGGCAACCGCCTCCAGCTCTTGGGCTTCGCGGATCTTGGTGTTCGCGTCGCGTTCGAGCACGTCGGCTGAAAAGATTTTCAAGTCGCAGTCGTTTGCCGGTTGAGAACCATCAGGCAACCCGGCGTACCGGTCCTCCCCAACATATGCCGCACCGGCGAGTAATCGCACGATGGAATCGTCAAGCGATTGCGGTAGAAAATCCGACGTATGCAGCGTTGCCTTGCGCTCGCCGACGAATACGCGCACAGCCAGACTGTTTCCCGTTGACTGCTCCAGCTTCGTAATTGTGTCGCCGCGCACTTCGACGTTGAACCGCTCACCGATGGTTAGGGCTGCTTCGGCTTGGGTGGCACCGGCTTTGCGCGCCCGCCGTACTACGTGCGTCACGAACTCTACGGGGTCATTCAACATTTGAGCCGCCGACCGTGATGCTCGAAATCTTTACCGTCGGCATTCCTACACCAACAGGGACGAGTTGCCCGCCTTTGCCGCAGGTGTAGTGGCGGCAGGCTAAGCGGCTATCGTTTGCAACCGCGACGACCTTGGTCATTGCCTCGGGGCCATTTCCGGCAATCGTCGCACCGCGGACCGGGGCCGTGATTTTACCATGTTCAATGAGGTACCCTTCGGCGATCATGAATACAAAATCGCCCTTGCTTATTTCAACTTGACCGCCGGCGAAGGACTTTGCGTAAATGCCGCGTTCCACGGAACCTACGATTTCGTCAAACGTTGAGTTGCCATCAGGCATGAACGTGTTGCACATCCTGGGTTGGGGCATAACGCGGAACGACTGGCGTCTACCGCTCCCGGTCGAACCCACGCCCATCAACGTCCCGTTGAGGTGATCTTGCATGTATCCGCATAAGATGCCGTTCTCGACAAGAACTTTATGCCTGCCGAAATTGCCCTCATCGTCAAACGCCAAGCTGCCGCGCTCCTGCGGAAGATCTCCGTCGTCGTAAATGGTCACCAGCTCGCTGGCGACCCGCTCGCCGACCCGACCGCTATACAATGAAACGCCGCGCCGGTTGAAGTCGCTTTCCAATCCGTGGCCCACCGCTTCGTGCAACAAAACACCGCCGCCACCGGCCCCTACAACGATTTCCCGTTCTCCGGCAGGCGCTTCGCGCGCGTCGAGATTTATTGAAGAGATGTGCGCTGCTTCCCGTGCGATCGATTCAGGTGTACGCGTCAGGAAGAAATCAACCGACGTGCGCCCACCGTCGCCGACGTAGCCCTGCGCGCGGACCTCACCGTCCTTTGCTACTGCTTGAACTCCAAGGGTCACCAACGGCCGACGGTCGTGCGTTATCTTTCCAAGGCTGTTGGCGATCCACACCTCTTGCAATTCATCAGAAATGAAAGCGTTCACTCCGATAATTCGATGATTTGCCGCTCGAGCAGCGACATCGGCGCGCTGTAAGAGATCCACGTACACCGATGAATCGGCGGGAGCCGTGCGGCGGCTGTCGTACGGCGCGCCCACGCGCTCTTCTCGAAGGTCGTGCGGCGTGGAAGCGCTTGCGTTGCGCGCAATCAAAGACGCAACTGCCGCCGCGCGTTCCAATGCTGCAAGGGAAAGATCGTCGGAATAACCGTAACCGGCTGACTCGCCGTCGATCACCCGAATGCCAACACCTTGCGTCACCGTCAGGCCGCCCTCGTAGATCTTGCCCTCTTGCAAACGAAATGAAGTCAACACCCGTCGTTCGCAAAAAATGTCCGCGTAGTCGCCGCCGCGATGCAGCGCCGCGCTCACAAGTCGTTGTAAGGTTGAAGGGTCCAGCATAGACGAACTCCATGATTCCGGGGCGCGGTTCACAACTCCGCCACTCGGTCTACCGCCCGCGTGAGCATCTCATCGATGACACTGGAACTCTTGCCGGCGTCATTGACAAGAAATGCAAAAGCCACTCGTCCATGGTTATGTGTGGTAACATATCCGGTCAGCGAATTTACGCCCGAAAGATGACCGCTCTTCATTCGTGCCCGACCACGAGCGGGACCGAACTCATAGTATCTAAGGGTGCCGTCGATGCCGGCTCTCGGCAACGCAAAATACATGCTTCGCCCCTCAGGCAACGCGGCAAGTCGCGTAAGCAACGCGGCCATGGTCAACGCAGAAACGCGATTTTGCTCCGCTAGCCCGCTTGCGTCGACCAGATGCAGACCGGATAGCGGGATCCCTAAAGTTTTTAAATAGGCAGTTTCAGCCCACAGTCCATGCAGGTCGTCTCCGGTTCCGCCCTGTGTTTTACCCAACGTTCTCAGGAGTTGTTCCGCGATATGATTGTTGGACTCGAACAGCATTTTCGCCACAATCGTGCGCAACGGCGGCGACTGGTGATCCCATCGCACAACAGCCTCGCTTGGCGCGACGCCGACGCTCGGATTCTTGCCCGTGCGAACGCCGTTGGCCTCAAGCATCGCTTCGAACACTTGGGCAACGTACGATGGAACCCCCGAAATCGGCCGCCAAAAAATTTGCTCGCCACCGACCGCGATGCGGCCGCTTAGCACAAAGGAGTTCGGGCGTTGCCCTGGATCGATCTGCAGCACGGTGTAAAAGCCCCGCGGTATCGTTGAGATTGCACCGGTGTACGTCACGACATGATTGGGGGGTTCGAGCCGGATTGTGGCCGGCGCACCCGGTAGGCCCGGCTTAATGTGAAATTCGACGGTATCTTGATCGAGGGAAATCGCGCTGGTGGGAGCGGAAAAGCCGTAGCTTAGGTCATCGGAGGCCCACAACGGGTTGCGTTCGGGGCCGCCCATGGCGCTTGCATCGACCATGACGCCGCCCAGCAGAGTTCGCAAGCTGTTGTGGGCCAGCACCTTTGCGCCGGTGCGTAAATCGTGCGAAGTCAGAATCGGGTCTCCCGCGCCGATTAGCCACAGATCGCCGCCACTTTCAACAAGGCGGGTATGGTAGCGATAATCGGGACCTAAAGTGCGGAGTGCCGCGGCCGCAACGACGACTTTTTGCGCGGAGGCGGGCGTTACGGCTTCCGCCGCCCGGTGCTCAAAAAGCACCGCACCGTCTTGCGAAAACATACAAAAGCTCGCGCCTGCAGATGGCGCCGCACTGAAGATAGCCCGCAGATCTCGCCCAAGGCTTTGCCGCTCCCCGGTGGTCCAAGGCTTTGCGTTTAACCGTTGCAACGTCAGTGGCGCAATTGGCGCCGCGGGAGGAGCAGTTGAAGACGGTTTATGCCAACATGCAGCCAGAATCAGCGCGAGGTAAAAAGAAAGGTTACGAACGCGCCAATTCCTCGATCTTGGCCTGTAACTTTCGCTGTTCTTCTCGAAGCGAATTGACATCCTCACGTAATCCGGCAACCTGCGGCGGTATCTTCTGCGCTTCTTGAATCCGTAGGATCGCTTCCGCCGCGTGACGGCGCACCCGTCCATCGAAAGCGGTTTCGCTCAGGCGCGAGAGTGCCGGTATGAAGCGAACGTCGGTCAGTTTTTCCGCCGCTTCAATACAAGTTATTTGCATCAAGAAATCGGAATCATCAAGCATTTCGACGACGTGAAAGACGACGCGGGAACGCTCGGATTCAACCAGTTCTGCCAAACGCGCGAGCGCTGCAATTGCAGCCCGTCGAAGCGGTTGTTGGGTGCCGGGCAAAGTTTGTGAAATAAGCACTTGGGCTGCGCGCTCATCTCCAAGCTCCCCCAAGCCCCGAGCAGCACCGGCGCCCACCACGCAGTTCCACGAAGGATATCGCAATTGTTTCTCAAGCACGTCGAAGGCACGCTCGTCGCGCGTTTTGCCAAGCGCCTGAAGTGCGGCATTCATGACAAAATAGGAATCGTCGTGGTGCGCCGGGGAAAGTAATGCATCGGCTACTTCCGCATGCCTGAACTCTCCCAGCGCTTCGACCACCGCGCGGCGCACTTTTGGATGAGGATGTCCCAGTGCATCGAGCAAGCACGCCTGCGCCCAAGGAGCGCGCGTCGAGCCCAAAGCTTTCATGAGCTCCACGCCGACGCCCCAAAAAGGCTCGCTGCGTGTCGCATTGCGTAACGCCTCTTGCGCGGCGGCGGAGCCGTCTTTGGCGAGCTCCAAAGCGGCGCGGATGCGCGCCACAGGATCCGGGTCGGCGCGCAACGTGCAGCCCGCGAAGTCCGTTCCAAACTTGTACGTTACGCTTCCCAAGATAAAGGCACCCGGGTCAAAGCGAACCAGACGCGGCTCCGCTTCGAGCGGGATTAAGAACGTCTCCTGCGCGCGTTCGATGCTCAAACGCACCCGGCGTTCGCCGGCCAGGGGTCCGCTGCCAAAGTCTTGCGTGGGGTTGTGCGGGCTTTGCGCACAGAATCCCAGATCGACGTCAAAACGATACGGCGGATTCTGTTCGTCGATGGTCTGCTTTTGGACAATTTGGGCGGTGACTGCTTTGCGTTTTGCATCGTACGAGCAGGAGACTTCCAGTTCCGGATGCCCGCCTCGCAAAACCCATTGGTCGAAAAAACCGCGCATATTACGACCAGTCGCACTCTCGATAGCGCGAATAAAATCGATCGTTTCAACGTTGCGTTCGGCGTTGTCTTTCACATAGCGGGCAATCGAACGCCAAAACCGTTGTTCGCCGAGTTCTCCGCGTAACATGTGCAACACCGCACCGCCCTTCTCGTACAGGTGGGCATCGAACAGCTCGATGGGATCCCGAAACACGTTACACACGATCGCCCTGCGGTAGCGCGAAGCGTCCTCGTTCAAATATTTGCTCACGAGGCCGTACACATCGTACAGATACTCATCATAGCCTAAGTTGGCTTCTCGAAACACCGCTTCGAAATATGTTGCGAACCCTTCATTGAGCCAGGCATGCGACCAATCCCGACAGGTAAGAAGATTGCCAAACCACTGGTGAGCAAGTTCGTGCGCCACCAGCGGATCGCTCGAGAAGTCGAGATGAGCACGCTCGTCGTGCAGCGTTCGGTCCGTCTGCGTCGTCGCAGAAGTGTTTTCCATTCCGCCGAAGATAAAATCGGAAACAGCAATTTGCGAGTACCGCTCGTACGGGTACGGCGCGCCGATGCGCTGCGCAAGCACATCCATCATTTTCGGAGTGTTGCCGAAAGCGCGCTCGCCGTCTTCTTCTCGCCCTTGCAACACGTAGTAGTAGATAGGAAGCGAAGTGTTGCGCTGCAAGGTCTCGCTGAAAGGTCCCACGACCATACTCACTAGATAGGTTGCGTGCGGCGTTTTTTCTTCATACCGAAACGTCGTTGTTCGCTGCGCCGGATCGTCCCGGCGCCAGACAAGTGCGCCGTTGGATAGCGCAAACAAGCCGAGCGGAACGACGATCGTCGCCGATGTTGTCTGCTTTTCGTGCGGGTAATCGAGACAGGGAAACCAAAAGCGCGCGTTTTCATCTTGGCTTTGCGTCCACACATGGCGGGCTTTGTCAGGTAAATCGGCCGTTGGAGCGATGAAGAACAATCCAAAGCGCGGTTTGGACACGCGATAGGTAATCGCAACGCTTATTTCTTCGCCTGACTGAAGCGGGGGGTCGAACTCGATGATGAGCTTGTTCGTCCGTCGCCGAAAATTCAGCGCCTCGTTGTTGCGCTGCACGGCGCTCACCGTTAGGTCGACCGCATCCAAGGCGAGCGACGCCACGTTCTCGTCTAGAACCCGCACGGTCGTCGTGCAGACACCGTCGAGCGTTTCGGCCTCCAAATCGGGGGTCAGGTGAAGATCGATGTGTACGACGTCTACCGTCTTATCGGGGCCGTATTGCGGTGACGATCCCGGCAACGGAAATGCGCGGTGCGCGGGAGCATCCCCCGAATGTTTCACAGGAGGCCCGCGTTTCGCTCGTACGGCTCCACCAACCCCCCGTTTACGCCCAGTACAGCTCCATTGATGAAGTCCGCTTCGTCGCTCACAAGAAAGCGCACCGCGTCGGCGACGTCTTCCCAAGAACCAGCCCTACCGCGCGGATTGCGCGCGGGCGTTTGCCGCGCCTGCCTTCGGTTGCGGTCTTTGTCCCTGATGTCCCCCGGCTCGACGACGTTCACCGTAATCCCATTGCCTGCTTCTTCCAGCGAGAGCGTGCGCGCAAATGCAACTAACCCGGCCTTTGCCGCCAGGTGGAAGGAAAGACCTCGCGCAGGCACGGTGTTATGTGCCCCGTTTATCCCGAAGAAGACTAGCCTGCCAAACTGTTGCTCCCGCATTGCGGGCAGCACCGCCGCTGCGGTAATTACCGCGCTTGTGAGGTTCCCGTCAACCATCGCACGATAATCGGAAAGAGAGCAATCAATAAAACGCCGGATAATCATGGGGCCTACCGCATGCACCAGAATGTCCACCGGTCCGGTTCTAGCTAAAAGGTCTGCCAGTGCAACGCCGCTGCGATCGAGGTCGTTGAAGTCAACCGCCTGCGTCGGTGCCTCATCTTGATAGGGCGCCAACTTTTTTTGCGTTGCGTGCGGAGGCGTTCCGCCCGGACGATAGGTAAGGGCGAGCCGATAGCCCGTCTGCGCCAAGCGCACGGCTACACCTTGAGCGAGTCCCGAAGCTGCGCCTGTCACAAGCGCCAAACGTTGAGGCGGCACCCGACGCACTTTGCAGACGGTACGGCAATGCCCTCGTTTGCGCGACTTTCAAAAAGAAAACGGCGGAGGATCCGCCGTTTCCTTTTCGTGGCCAATAGTTGGCTACGTGTGCAGCGTGTATTCTACCAAATTACTCCCGGCCCGGGTCGCCGGCTCGGTGGACTGCAGGGCCAAGACGAAGGTGCCGGGGTTTCCGATGTCTGCGGTGTTCAGCGAAGCAGAGAATCTACCGTTGGAATCCGCGTTAACGACTTGCCGCGAAGAACTGGCCGGTATTCCTAAAATGCCGTTAAGCAACGTGGGTTGTTGCGAAAGAATCACCGTGACTCGGGCGTTTGGTAAGGTTGTGCCCGTTACCGTAAACGTCGGACTCACCTTCTGGCCATTGCTTGCGCCGGTACCGCCTATTGCCACTTCCTGGATAAAGTTCTTTGTGGCATCGATGCCCGATGTAAAACTATATTTTCTATCAAACGAGGCACCGGCTGAAGTCTTTCCGGAGATTTCGACGGTATGTGAACGCGCCGGAATTTCACTGCCGGGGCGAAAGCTGAACGAGTCTGTTCCGACGTACGCCTGATAATCGCTCGTGATGTCGCGAGAATCGAGTTTAATGCGCACCGTGTTTGGATCGACGGGTGAGCTGAAATTCCCGCTGATTGTAGGTTGCTTCGAGCTCGTGACGCCCCCCTCGCTCGGCGAAAGATTGACCAGTTGTACATCGCTCTGGTTCCCCGTGCCGGCGTTTCCGCTACTCGTGCTACTGGTGCTGCCGCCGGCGGAAGTAATTGCCACCACACGCGTTCCGTTGTTGTAGTTCACCGTGGCACCTAGGGCTTGAGCAACGAATCGCAGCGGCACCAGCGTGCGAGAGCCGACCAGAAACGGGGCGACGTCGATGGGCTGGTGCTGCCCATCGATGGTCGCAGTGGTGGAGCCAATGGTGAGCGAAATATTATGCCCGTTACCGGTTGCATTGATGACCGGACGTTGGTAGACGACGCTCGCGCCGAGCTTTTCAAATACTCCGCGCAGCGGCACAAAAACGCGGCCGGCGCGCTCGATCGGTGGTTGATCGAAGTTGACGGCATTTCCGTTGACCTGAACCGTCACGGTAGCAGCGGCTGACTGTGCGACCGTAAGTCCGCCTACCAATGCGATGCCGGCTGCCGCCGCACCGAGCCACCTTGAAATACTTTTCATATGCGTTCCTCCAGAACTTTATTATACAATTGCGGTATCGGCCCGCCCCGTGTCATCCTGAGCTTGCCGAAGGACATGTCATCCTCAGCTTGTCGAAGGACGTGCTTCAGGTACCCTGGGCACAGCCAAGCTCAGCTTGACGGGTACTCCTCAGCACGACTTTATGTATGCTCACCATGACTCATAGTGTTCACAGGACGCATACTGGTGCTAGGTCGTTAGGTGCAGCTGTTTGCTGGCCGAGGCGCCGTTCGGTGCTGTAACCTGAATAACAACCACCACTCTCCCGCCGGCAAGCGCCGGAAGACTAACGTCTTGAGAAAAATTTCCCGAGGCGTCGGCCGTCGTGTAATTGACTTGGCTGCCGGTAGGTACGCGCACGATCCCGCCCACAACATTAACGTCGGCGGCCGCGGCCACACGAACGTGAGCGTTGGGAGCTGTCCTACCTGTTATCGTAAACGATGCACCAACGCGCTGCCCCTCCGCCGGCTTGATAACTGTCAGCGAGATCGCGCCGCTACTTCCAGTAAAAAACGACCAACTGCGATCGAAGGAAGCACCGTCGGACGATTTGCCCGTTACTCGAATGGTATGCTTGGCCGCCGGCAAGGCCGCCGGCGGAACATAACTAAATGCGTCGGCAGAATTATAGAAATCTCGTGATCCGACGGTTCTTCCATCGAGCGCTAACGTCACGGAATTGGGGTCCACCGACTTGCTGAAGCGGGCGGAAATCGTCGGGGTACTTGCCTTGACCGAAGTCTCGGGGCCGGGTTTGCGCTCGAGAAGATCGACGGCATTGCTGCTCGCCACCGGAGCGGGCGCACCGCCGGACTTAATCGCGACAACACGCGTGCTGTTGTCATAATTCACCGTTGAACCGAGCGACTGGGCGACAAATCGAAGCGGCACCAAGGTCCGTGAGCCGATAAGAAAAGGGGCGACATCGATAACAGCCGACTTGCCGTTGACGGTCGCATTCGTGGAACCGATGTGCAGCGAGATAGTGCGCCCTGGAGCCGTTGCATTAATTTGCCCATTTGCGTATACGACGCTGGCTCCTAGACGCTCGAAAACGCCGCGCAGGGGCACGAAGACGCGTCCTGCCCGTTCTACGGGCGGTTGGTCGAAGCCAACCGTCGTCCCATTCACAACGATGCTGACCGCGGCGGCCTTGGCGGGTAGAGCCGCTAGGGGCGCCAGCATCACGATAACGAGCAATGTTGATATCAGTCTAAAGAATGACATGATTTCGAACCTCCGAGTGTACAGAGAAGGATTCCTGAGCGTTCATACCCATGCAGGCGGCACTTTCCTCCGGAAAGTTTAAGTGACTGCTACGGGCTCCCTTACCTCTATGGCAGCAACGCGCTGCGCCTTGCGCGCGGCACGCCGCTCGAGAGCGCCCATCCAGGTATTGTACACCATGGGCACCAGGAACAGTGTCAGAATGAGCGAGCTCAGCAACCCTCCGATAAGGACGGTTCCCATGGAAGCGCGCTCTTCGGCTCCTTCAGTAATGCCCAAGGACAGCGGCAGCATGCCGAACACCATCGCGCACGTCGTCATGATAATGGGACGGAAGCGGATCTTTGCGGCTTCGTGCAACGCTTCGTGGACTTTCATTCCACGTTTCGTCAGAGTATTAGCATAATCCACGAGCAGAATGCCGTTTTTGGCAACGAGTCCAAAGAGCATTACGATACCGATGAGCGAGAACAGATTGAGCGTTTGACCCCGCACTTCCAGACCGAACAATGCTCCCACCAGCGCAACGGGTACCGCAAACATGATGATGAAGGGTTCGAGGAACGAGCCGTATAGAACGACCATCAACATGTACACGAGAACGAAAGACGTCATCAGGGCAAAACCCATGCTGCTGAAGGTCTCTTCCTGTAATTGGGAGTCCCCTGCGCTGGTCGTTGAAGTGCCCGACGGCAAGAACCCCGGCGTTGCCAGCGCGGTCTTTATTTTGGACGTAATTTCCCCAAGCGAGATTTTTGAGTTCGTATCTAGTCCACCAGAGATTTGAATAACGCGTTCACGGTTTTGCCGCTCGATTTTTGTGGGTGCCTTCGTCATCGCAAAATCCGCAACACGAGCCAGTGGAACCATCATCCCGCTGTTGGCACGAACCAGTACGTTTGACACGTCGGAAACGCTGTGCCGGTCGCCGGGCGGCAGTTGCAGGCGCACGTCGATCAAACCGCTCTGCGTTCGGACTTTAGTGGCAACGGCGCCACCGATGGCAATGCGGGCCGCCGTGGCTGCATCGCCGGGCGACACGCCAACGATCGCCGCTCGCTGCGGATTGATATGCACGTTCAAGCGAGGAGCTGCGTTTTCGGTGCTCGTCTGGACGTTGACCGTTCCGGGCAACGCGCGGATGAACTTGGCAAGTTTGTTGGCACCGGCTTGCAATTGTGAATCCGGTCCGGACAGCGTATACGATATGGGGTCGCCGCCGCCGCCCCCGCTCTCGCCTGCCGCCGTTAGCTTACCGCCAGGCAGGGTCCAGCCGAGCGTGCGGATTTTGTCGGTAATAGGTTCCTGCTCTTTGCGTCGATCTTTGTAGGTCATCACGGTAAGGCGCGCGACATTTCCGCCGACCGTAGAGCCGAAACCCGACGGCTTAACGCCTGTGGTCGAAATGACATTCTCAACACCGCCGATCTTGAGAATTTCGCGTTCCAGACGGCTGACGCCACGCTGAGTAACCTCAAGCGGAGTGCCCTGCGGATAGTCTACCGTCAGTCGCACGACGCCCACCGGCGTGTTGGGAATAAATTCACCGCCGATCTGATGGGCCATTGAAAGTAAGAGCATTAGAGCTAGCGGGACACCGATCGTCGCCAGCGAGATTTCCCAGCGACCGCGCGAACCGCCGATCCACCCGCGCAAACGGTACATCATCGACGCTAAGCGACCGGCGCTCGGCGAGCCGTTAACGCTAACGGCATCGCCATTGCGATGGACGCCGGTCCTATGCGGCGCAAGTCTCCATCCGAGGAAAAATGCTGCGATGAACCAGACGAGCAACGCGCCGGCCACCGCCGCGTCCAGCATCATCCCGTTCCTTGGACCCGCCGCTAGCGTAAGGGCGTTCACGACCAACATCGCGCACGCAAATCCAATGAACCATCCGTGCGTTAGCGCGAAGGGGAGTGCCTTGGTGTGATACCACATAAGTAAGCGTTCGAAGCCGACTTGGAACCAAGCCAAAAATTTCGGGGGCGCCGTACTGCGGCGCTTAACGGACCAACGCGCGGCCAATAGCGGCGTCAGCGTAAAACTCACGAGCAGCGAAAACAGCGTCGCTACCACGATCACGATACCGAATTCCTTCATAAACTTTCCGACGATTCCCGATAGGAACGCAATCGGTAAAAAGACGACTACGTCAACCAAGGTAATGGCAATCGCCGCGCCTCCTATTTCAGTTCGGCCGGTAATCGCTGCGGCGTTCGGATCTTCCCCTAAGTCGCGATGCCTAGTTATGTTTTCCAAAACTACGATTGAGTCATCGACGAGAATACCGATTGTTAATCCCAGGCCCATCATCGAGATGATGTCGACGGTAAAGTTCAACGCATGCATCACGATAAATGTGGCGACCAGTGATGTAGGTATCGCTACCATAACCACCGCGGCATTGCGCCACGCGTGCAAAAAGAGCAGCATGACGATGGCAGTCAGCAAAATGCCTTCCAGCAGACTCTGAATAACGCCGTTGATGGAAGCCATAGTATAGTCAGCGGATGCTTCCAACTCTTTAAAGTGCACTTGGGGGTACTTGTGCGCGATGTTTATCAATGCGGCTCGCGCAATTCCGGTCGTTTTCACCGTATCTGAGGTAACCTGGCGCTGAATATCTAGAATGACCGTAGGTTCACCGTTGTAATGGGAGGCGCGCCGCTGTTCAACGTGCCCGTCGATCACACTAGCGACATCCCCGATGTGCAGATTGCTTTGCGCGCCGCCGGGTATGGATAACGGCAAGCCTAATATGTCGCTCGCATTGATAATGTCGGCATGAACCGAAACGCTGGTTTCGGAGTTCGGCATGTCGAGTCGACCGCCGGGCAAATTGGCGTTGTTTCGCGATAGCGTTGTGAAGACGTCCGATAAGGTCGCGTTGGCGGCGAGCATGCGCCCGTTGTCAGGGTAAACTTGGATCTCTCGGCGGGGTTCGCCGCGTACGTCGACGCCTTGAACACCAGGGATGGCTTTGATGTCCGGCACGATGCGGTCGGTAACCAAGTCTCCCAGCGCCGGGCCTGACAGGGTGGACGAACTCAATACTTCTTCAATGATGGGATCGCTGGCGGCATTGTTTTTGTCGACGAACGGCGGGTCAAGGTCGGCAGGCATGTTGATACGCGCCGCATCGACTCGCTGTTGAACGGTCTGCGCCGCGAGATCGAGGTTCGTGTCCAGTTTGAATTGCACGATCACCGCCGCCGTACCTTCTTGAGTTACGGCGTTGAGCTTGTCGAGGTTCTCGATTCCGTCGAGCTGATCTTCGATCGGCTTGACGACCAGCTTCTCCATCTCGGCCGGCGAGGCGCCGGGGTACCCCGCACTGACTACGACCACAGGGAACGCAACGTTGGGAAAGAGATTACGGCCTAACGACAGGTATGAAACGATACCGAAAACCATCAGCGCGATGGTCGCCATGGCGATGATCGTCGGCCGGTTTATCGCAAAACGGGTCAGCCCCACAAGACAAAACTCCTACAGTCCATACACATCACATTACGGCAGTCAATCGCGTAGTGTTTCATACCACACTACAGACACCACCCGAACGTCATATGCGTCAAAGTCGCGTCGCCTGTAACCTCTCCGGTCTTAGACCTAGTCCGTCCGATGGTAAATCTATCGAACGATTTACCTTCTTAGTGACCGATATCTTTGGCCGGTGGAGAGACCTAAAAGGTGCCTTCACTCAAACGCGCGGACCCCGTCCTCATGGCTAGTCTACCAGGCTAGCTAGCGCTTCGCAAACCATTGCCGGCTTCACCACAAGAAAACGGCTCAGTAACCGGATCGTAGCCTCCACGCGCCGGCGTTCCAAAAGGCGCCATTCACTGATGTTGTCTGGCCCATCAGCCGGTCCGTAAAGGCATTGACTTGCCGGCCCTGATAGAGCAGCACTAGCGGCATCCGATCCTGTAACACACGCTGAAGCTCATCGTACACCCTTTGGCGTTTGGCTTTGTCAAATGTGGAGTTTCCGGCCTTTAACAAAGTGTCAATGCGCGGGTCGCAAATGCGCGATTTATTGTATCCGTGAGGCGGAATGTTGGCGCAACTGAATTGATCGGTGGTGTCCGGATCGTCCCCGGGGTTAAAAGGATACAGTGCCATCTGGAACCTGCCGCCGTATACAGGTCCGCCCGAAGAAACCGGAGCGACCAACTGTTCCACGCGGTAACTTTTTAGGTGGACGGAAACCCCCACCGCTTTTTCATACTGTTGCACGGCGTTTCCGATGATGCTGTCGGCCGGAGCCTCGGCTTGCAAGATAAGGAGCAGCTCCAGTGGTTTGCCCGATTTGCGGCGCAGGCCGTCAGCTCCCGCGATCCAGCCCTCTGCGGCCAGCGTGCGTCGAGCCGCCGGCGGGTCGTATCCCACGTCGCGCGTGATTGCGGGATTGTAGGCCCACATGAAGAGTCCGCGGCCGGCATCTTTTGCCGTAAGCGCGCCGTGGTACACCCTTTGTACCAGGTCAGGAATATCAATTGCCTGCGCCAAAGCGTGACGTACGCGAGGGTTGGCCGTGACCGGATCGGCGGTGTTAAAAATAATCGCGCCCACGTAGTCTAAGGGCGTTTTTGTTACGCGTTGCCCCGCAATGCGCCGCAATTGATCGTACACGATGGGATCGGCGTTGAAAAATCCCGCAATTTCGCCCGTGTGCAACTGATTTACTATCGTCGTCGGACTGGCGATGAAACGTACAATGAGCCGCTTTACATACGGGGCAGCTTGCCAGTACCTTTCGTTCGCTTCAAGCGTAACGTGATCGCCGCGGGCCCACTGCACCACTTTGAACGGTCCCGATCCAACCGGGTGAGCGTCGAAATCAACGTCGTTGAATTGAGAATACTTGGCAAGCAGGTGCGCCGGCAAAATCGGAAATCCGCTGGGAGTCATGATGGTTGCGAGCGCCGGTGCAAAGGCGCGCTTCATGCGCAGTTCTAAGGTCCAATCGTCTTTTGCACGAGCAGAGGCAATTTGATCGTAGCCGAACCGGCTTTGCACGTTATTGCGAGGATTGAGCACTGCATTAATCGAGTACACCGCATCGCGAGCCGTTAGCGGCACACCGTCTGCAAAGCGCACGCCCTTGTGCAGGTGATAGGTTATGCGAAGGCCGTCGCTCGAGATGCCGCCGTTCGCCAGGCTTGGAACTTGGGTGGCGACATCCCCCATCAGTTGTCCGCGATCGTTGAATTTCAGAAGATACGAGTAGATCAACAGGCCCCATTGCGCGGCTGCGGCGCCATTGAGCAAGGCAGCATTCAGTGAAGCCGGCTCACGATCTTGGGCAATGGTCAGCGCCGGCGGCGCACCGCGTCCTGAAGAGCATCCAACGGACGTTCCCAACGCGAGGCACAGAATGGCCACCGCTGCAAATTTCTTAGTATCTATGGGGACGGGGAGACTCGAACTCCCACGAGATTGCTCCCGCCAGCACCTCAAGCTGGTGCGTCTACCAATTCCGCCACGACCCCTCAACCGCTCCAACACACCTATGTTTGTTCATGTCCTGCCGAGCTGCCTGGGGCCGCGTC